>JBBITK010000001.1:0-49858 GCA_037440805.1 Arcobacter sp.
AATATCTTTAGAATTCTTAGAAAATAGAGAGGAAGGTGAATATATAATAGTTTTTGATGATTTCTTTAGCATAATAGAAATAAAAGATAATGAAGTAAAATATTTACTAAACAACATCACTTTGGATAAAATAAATGACTAAAAAATCTTATGCAAAAGTAAATATCTTTTTAAAAATAGCAGGAAAAAGAGATAACTATCATGAACTTGTATCAAGATTTGTTCGAGTACACAACTTATTTGATACTATCTCTTTTGTTAAAACTAGTAGGAAAAGTTTCCATATTATAGGAAATTTCGGATGTAATCTGGAATCAAATACTGTATATAAAGCATACAATTTGATAAAACATCTTCCAAATGTAGAAAATTTCTTTGATGAATATAGCGTTGTTGTAGAAAAAAACATTCCAGAATTTGCTGGTCTTGGTGGTGGAAGTTCAAATGCGGCAACTTTTTTATTAATGGCAAATGAATATTGTAAGTTAAATTTATCAAAAGATGAATTATGCAACATAGCGCAAAAAATAGGTGCTGATGTTCCATTTTTCATATACGAATATGATAGTGCTAATGTCACTGGCATTGGTGAAATAGTTGAAAAATTTGATGAAGAAATACTAAATATAGAAATTATAACTCCTAAAATAAAATGTCATACAGGAGAAATCTTTACACTATTTAGAAATGAATTTTATAAAGAAATAGAAGAGAATTAAAAAAATCAATTATTAAAAATGAAATCAAAAGATATTTTAAATTTGTATAATACTAAAATATGCAATGATTTATATGAACCTGCTTCAAAACTCTCTCCAGAATTAAAAAAATATGAAGAGGAGAATTGGTTTTTCAGTGGAAGCGGTAGTTCATTTTTTAGGATAAATAATGTCAAATAAAAATATAAAAAAAGAACTAGTTTTTAAAAATAAAAAAGCATTGCATGATTTTATTATTTTAGATACCTTAGAAGCTGGCATAGTATTAGAAGGTAGTGAAGTTAAAGCTATTAGAGCAGGAAGAATAAACCTCAAAGATTCATTTGTAAGAATTATAAAAGGAGAAGTGTTTATTTTGAATATGCACATTTCGCATTTAAGCACAACCCATACAACATATAGACCAGATGAAAGAAAAGATAGAAAACTACTTTTACATTCAAAGCAAATTGATAAGTTATACTCAAAAGTAACCAAAGATGGTATAACCATAGTGGCATTAAAACTTTACTTTAATGAACGAAATAAAATAAAATTACAAATAGCTACAGCTCAAGGAAAAAAACTTCACGATAAAAGAGAAGACTTAAAAATAAAAGACCTAAAAAGAGAGACTCAAATAGCATTAAAAAATTATAAATAAGATAATTTTACTCCTATTTTTATAAGTAAAAATTATAATTTTCATCCTTTTTTCTGTTAATTTTTTGTTAATTTTAAGCTATTCTTAGTTAATATTTTCCTTAATGAGTGACATTTTTTGTGACTTGTATATAAAATTTCAGTAGGAGGAGATTGATGCAAAACGGTGCACAAATTGAGTATGACTACTCAGTTGCGAAAGCCTTTACTTTCACAGCGATTTTATTTGGTATCATTGGTATGACAATTGGTGTTATACTTGCATTTCAATTGGCATTTCCAGCGTTAAGCAATTTAGCTGGAGAGTATGGTACATTTAGTAGGTTAAGACCATTACACACAAATGGTGTAGCTTACGGATTTGCATTAAGTGGTATTTTTGCAGGATGGTATTACATCTCGCAAAGAGTTTTAAAGGTTTCTTTAAAAGAATCACCATTTTTAATGGCTGTTGCAAAATTACATTTTGCTTTATACTTTATAACTATTCTTTTAGCAGTTGTTACACTATTTATGGGTATTACAACATCAAAAGAGTACGCTGAATTAGAGTGGCCAATTGATATTTTGGTTGTAGTTTGGTGGGTGTTATGGGGTATTTCTATGTTTGGAATAATTGGAATTAGAAGAGAAAGAACTCTTTACATATCTTTATGGTATTTCATGGCGACATTCATCGCAGTTGCAATGTTATATTTGTTCAATAATATGGAAGTTCCAACAAGATTAATTTCTGGTTACGGTTCTTGGATTCACTCTGTTTCTATGTACTCAGGAACAAATGACGCTTTAGTTCAATGGTGGTTTGGACACAATGCTGTTGCATTCGTATTTACAACTCCTATCATTGCATTAATTTACTACTTTTTACCAAAAGAATCAGGACAAAATGTTTATTCTTATAAACTTTCTATCTTAGCATTCTGGGGATTATTATTTGTTTACTTATGGGCGGGAGGACACCACCTAGTTTATTCAACTGTTCCAGATTGGATGCAAACTATGGGTTCTGTTATGTCTGTTGTATTAATTTTACCATCATGGGGATCGGCTATTAATATGCTTTTAACTATGAAAGGTGAGTGGAATCAATTACAAACAAATACATTAATCAAATTTATGGTTTTAGCTTCAACATTCTATATGTTATCAACAATTGAAGGTCCAATTCAAGCTATTAAATCTGTAAATGCTATTGCACACTTTACTGACTGGATTCCAGGACATGTTCATGATGGTGTTTTAGGATGGGTTGTATTTATGATTATGGCTGCTATTTTCCATATGGTTCCTAGAATGTTCAAAAGAGAGTTATATTCTAAATCATTAATGGATACACAATTCTGGTTACAAACTACAGGTATCGTTTTATACTTTACTTCTATGTGGATTGCTGGTATTACTCAAGGTATGATGTGGAGAGCTTATGATGAATATGGTTCTTTAGTTTATTCATTCATTGATACAGTAACTGTATTACATCCATATTATACTATCAGAGCTGTTGGTGGATTATTGTATCTAATTGGATTCTTTATCTTCTCATATAATATTTATAAAACTATTACATGTGGTAGAAGATTGGATAAAGAACCTACAAACGCTACACCAGTAGCTGCATAAGAAAAGGAGGAAATTATGTTTCATTGGTTTGAACAAAGACCGTTTTTCTTTGCGGTACTAGTATTTATATTTGTTGCATTTGCTGGAATTATTGAAGTTATTCCAGATTTTGCTAAACAAAGTAGACCAACTGTTGGTACAAAACCATATAGTTTACTTGAATTAGCAGGAAGACAAGTTTATATTAAAGATTCTTGTAATGCTTGTCACTCTCAATTAATTAGACCATTTAAATCAGAAACTGATAGATATGGTATGTATTCATTATCTGGTGAATATGCTTATGATAGACCATTTTTATGGGGTTCAAAAAGAACTGGTCCTGATTTAATGAGAGTTGGAAATTATAGAACTACAGATTGGCATGAAAATCATATGATGGCACCTGCTTCTGTTGTTCCTGGTACAGTTATGCCAGCTTATCCACATCAATTTAAAAATATTGTGGATTTAGATACAGCTTATGCTGAAGCTTATACTGTTAAGACAGTATTTAAAACACCTTATGATAAAGATTTAGATGGTGATGGTAAAGTTGATGTTGAATTAGGTGAGTATGCTTCAGCAGTTGCTAAAGCAAAAGAAGATGCAAAAGCTATTGCAGCGGATATGAAAAATCAGGCTGTAAAAGACGCTGTTGAAAAAGGTCAAGTTCCTGAAATAGTTGCATTAATTGCATACTTAAATTCTTTAAAATAGAGGTATTCAATGGATTATGAAACACTATTAACAGTACAAGGTTATGCTAAATTCTTTTTGATTTTAGCAGTATTTTTGATCTTTTACTCTTATGCTTACTCTATATATAAAAGAGACAAAAGTGGAGAGAGAGATTTTGAAAAATATTCAAAACTTGTACATGATGATTCAAGTGTTTCATCTCCTCTTGAAGAAAGAAAAAAAGATATAGAAATAGATAATAAGGAGAAATAAGATGAAGTCTATGGTTATAGGTGGAATATTACTTATCATCGCTTTATTAGCAGGAACTTACTTTGCAGCAGGTGATGCTTTTAAAAGTGATGACTATATAAATAGTTTAACGATGCTTGGAGCAATAGCTATTATTACAATTACTGTATTCGTTTCTTTGAAATATTATAATCAAATGAAAAATGATACAGCAAGTGGTGACTTAGCTGAAGAGAATTGGGATGGTATTGGTGAGTATAAAAATCCAATTCCTACAGGATGGGGATTAGCGTTTATTGGTACTATAATTTGGATGTTTTGGTACTTTACAGTTGGTTATCCAATAAATGGTTTCTCACAAATTGGTCAATGGAATGAAGAAACTTTAGAATATAACAAAAAATTTGAAGAAAAATGGAAATCTCCAACAGAAGATACATTAAAGGCTATGGGACAATCAACATTTTTAGTTAATTGTGCTCCTTGTCATGGTGTTGATGCTGAAGGAATTGAAGGTAAAGCACATAACCTTACAAAAAGAATTTCTAAAGAGCAAGTTGTTTATGTTATTAAAAATGGTGCAAATAATATGAAAACAGATTATCCAGCAGGTATGCCTCCAATGATGTTAACAGAGGAAGCTGATATTAATGCTGTTGCTGATTATATTGCCGGTGGATTAAAAGGTGAACAACCTGCTTCATTTGCTGTTTGTGCTACTTGTCATGGTGCAGATGGAAAAGGTATGCCTTTTGTTGCTCCAAATTTAAAAGAGTATGATGATGCATTAGTTATGGCTATCTTAAAAGATGGTAAAAAAGGTTCTATTGGAGTTATGCCAAACTTTAATGGAAGACTTAATGAAACACAACAAAAAGCAGTTGCTGCATACATAAGAACTTTAGGAGAATAATATGGCTGGAAATACACAAATGAATGAAAATGAAAGAGGTATTTTTAAGTTAAATGGAGTTACTGGTATGTTAATAGCTGTTGTTTTACTATTAACTATTTTAGCAACATTAGTTACAAATGCACTTTTAGTTCAACAAAGAGAAGCAGATAATTTTTATAAAATCAATCAAGATTTAAATGGATTAAAAATGAAAAGTCCAGAAAATCATAAACAATACCAACTTGTTGGTAATGGTAAATAAGGAGTAAGATATGGAAAAAGTTATTGGTATTTTACTTTTAGTATCAGCTGTAATGACTATTTATTATGGTTTCTTTGATGCTACAAAAGTTTTTGTAGGTTAAATGAAAAATTTAAATATTTTTAGAGTAGGAGTGTTTTTTACACTCCTATTTTTTTTAACACAAAATTTATCTGCTAACGAATACATCCTAAATGATGATAAACTAATCGATACAAGAGCTGAAGAAAAAATAAGTGAAATAGGTAATGAAGTAAAAAATAAAATAGGTGTGAATATTTATATTCATGTAAAATCTACTTTGGGCTTAGCAAAAGATATAAAAACAAAAGATAAATTAGAATTTATCAGAAATTATGAAAATCAAATTTTAACTAAAGTAAAAAAACCTTATGTTTTATTAACGATGTCTGCTGAAGATACCCATGTTAATTTACTTTATAGTGAAGATTTAATTCCTATCATAAAAAAAGATGAGATTTTAGATGAATATGTAATTCCTTTACTTGCTTCTAAGGACAAAAATACTTTGTTCTCTAAAGTTAGTGCTTCTATGCTAAATGGTTATTCTGCTATTGCTGACAACTTAGCTGAAGCTAAAAATGTAAAACTTGAAAATAATATTGGTAATGAAGGTAAAGTTTCTAGTACAATTTGGCGAATTTTAATGTATACATTGGTAGTATCTGGGCTGTTACTTTACACATATATAATTTTAAGGAAAAAAGATTAAATTATGAAAAAATTAAATTTATGGCCTCTATTTTTTGTTGGAATATTTTCTTTTGTTTTTGCAATGATTATATGGACTATAGTACAATCTTCTAAAATACCTATAAATGAAGACCATAGTTTTTTGAAAAAATATCAAGATGTTGATGCAACATATGATGATATTATAAATGCAAATAAAAAATTTTTGGAAAAATATAACTTTACACTAAGAATTAATGAACATACGTTACCATTAACACTTGAAGATATTAAATACTCCCAAAGAGTTCTTGAAAAAATATCAACACATAAAGATTTATTGAAAGTTGGTAATAATAGTTTTACTATTATAGTTGAAGATTTAAAAACTAAAAAAAGCCAAGATGCTGTTATTAACTTAAAAATTGAGAAAAGTATAAATAAAGATAATGATATTTCTATAAATAATAGTAATTTCAAAAATGAAAATGGAAACTTTACATCAACAGTAAATATAAAAGATGTTAATAACTGGCATATTACAGGAACTATCAAAGTAAATGATGAAACTGGGTATATATTTATAAAAACAAATGCTATTTAAAAAAAAACTTCTTGTTTTTCCAACTTCAAGATCAATTAGAGAGTATGTAAACAAACAAAAAGAGTTAAATCTTCTTTTACCTACAACTCTCACAATTGATGAATTCTTAAAAAAATCAACTACTATTAAAAACAGAAAATATATTGATGAAGAACAAAGATTTTTGTATCTAAATCAAGCAATAAAAGAGATTGATATTTCAAAACTTGGAATATCAAAAAGTTTTACCAAATTTTTAAAACAATATGATTATATTTATAGATTTTTATTAGAGTTATCAAGTGAGAAAATTGATATTGATGATATTGAACTTATTGATACCTATGAATATTACAAAGAACATTTAGAAATATTAAAAAATATAAAACAAAAATATCTTGAAATATTAGAAAAAGAAAATTGTGTAGATAGAATTAATTTAAATGATTTTTATGAAATAAATGAAGAATTTGTAAAAAGATATGATTCAGTTGAGATATATTTTGAAGGATATTTTACAAAAGTAGAGTTTGATATTATCAAAAAAATATCTAAAAATATTAATTTAAATATCAGTTTTTATTCAAATATTTATAATCAAAAATCTTTAGAGATTTTTAAAAATATTATTCCAAATATAAAAATAGATTATAAATATATTGTTAATTTATGCAATGAAGAAATAATAAAAGAGGAAAAGAATAATAAATTATCCCAATCTATAAATCTAAAAGCTTTTAATTCAAGAATAACTCAAATAGCTTATATTAAAAGTATAATCACCCAATCTATAAAAAATGGAATAAATCCATCAAACATAGCTTTAGTATTACCAGATGAAAGTTTTGCTACACAAATACAGCTTTTTGATAATGAAAAATATTTTAACTATGCAATGGGAAAAAATATCTTTAATTCAAACATATATCAAGTATCAAATGCTATTTATCAATACATTATAAATGATGAACCTAAAGAGTTGGAAAATATAAAATTTTTAAATATAGAACAAAATTTAATAGATATAAATATAAAGAAACATTGGAATAATATTTGTAATTTACAACTATTTGAATCGATTATAGATTTCATAAAAAATTATGAAAATGATGTTGAACTACTTGAAAAATTTTATGAGCTGATATATAAATTTAATATTTTACTTTTTTCAAATAATGAAAAAATTTTAACAAAAGATGTTTATAAAATCTTTTTACAAAAACTAGCAAAAATAACATTAGACGATGTTAATTCAGGGAAAATAACAGTTTTAGGTTTATTAGAAACAAGAACTCTAAAATTTGATACTGTAATAATTTGTGATTTTAATGAAAGTTTTATTCCAAAAACTTCAGTTAAGGATAAATTTTTATCCACAAAATTAAAACAATTAAGCAACTTACCAACACAATTTGATAGAGAATCTTTACAAAAATATTACTATAAAAGATTAATTGATTCTAGTAAAAATGTTTTTATTAGTTATGTGCATAATGATACAAATCAAATTTCTAGGTTTGCATATGAACTTTTTGGATTAAATATTGAAGATATTACATATGATAAATCTTTTAGCCATATACTTTATAAAAATCAGAAAATTTCACATTTTGATGAAGAAATTATCTTAAAATATAATTTAAAAGCTTTTACTTGGTCTGCTACATCTTTAAAAACTTATCTTGAATGTAAAAGAAAGTTTTACTTAAAACATATTTTAAATATCAAAGAACATACAATATCCGTAAAACCAAAATCATTTGAAATAGGGAATATTATTCATTCAATTTTAGAAGAATATTATAAAGATTATGAAACATTTAATCAAAAAAAATTTAATCAAATTTTTGAAAAATATAAATCAAAAAATCCTTTTTTAGTTTTGGATTTAGAGATTTGGAAGAAAAAAATGTATGATTTTTTTATAATAGAAGATGAAAGAGTAAAAGATAGAAAAATTATAGATTTAGAAAAAAGATTTCAATTTGAAATTGATGGTATAAATATTACAGGCTCTATAGATAGAATTGATTTATTTGAAAATTGTTATGAAGTAATAGATTATAAAACATCAAGTAGTTTGTCTATTGATACTTCAAAAAACTATGAAAAAGCTACTGATTTTCAACTTGAATTTTATTATCTAGCGATAAATAAACTATTCAAAACATCAAATATAAAAACATATTACTATGATTTAAATGAAAAGAAATTACTAGAAGAGATAGTTTTAGATGAAAAACTAGATTTACTTTACAAAAAATTTGAAGAGTTAAAAGAGAATTCAAAAAATGAAATCTCTTTTTCTAAGTGCGAAGATAAATCAAACTGTGCATATTGTATTTACAAAACAATATGCAATAGGGATTAAAAAACTACTTAGCAGTAGCGATTAAAACATCCTCTATAATTTTTGTTATATCTCCATCTAAAATAGCATCAACATTTGTATATCCAATGTTACTTCTACTATCTTTTACCTGCTGATATGGTTGTAAAACATAAGATCTAATTTGATGTCCCCATCCATTATCACTTTTTTCAACTCCATCTTTTGTCGCTTGTTGTTTTTCAAGCTCCAATTCATAAAGTCTTGATTTTAACATTTTAAAAGCACTATCTTTATTTTTATGCTGACTTCTATCATTTTGACATTGAACAACTATTCCCGTTGGAATATGTGTGATTCTAATTGCAGATTCTGTTTTATTAACATGTTGTCCACCAGCACCACTTGCCCTATAAGTATCTATTCTAATATCTTTATCTTCAATAACAATGTCAATATTATCATCAATTTCAGGACTTACCATCACAGAAGAAAAAGATGTGTGTCTTTTTGCATTTGAATCAAAAGGAGATATTCTTACAAGTCTATGAATACCATTTTCAGCTTTCATATAACCATAAGCATTTTCACCTTTTATAATAAACGATACATCTTTTATACCTGCTTCATCACCATTTTGATAATCAAGCAGTTCAACTTTAAAATCATTTCTCTCTGCCCATCTCAAATACATTCGATACAAAATACTCGCCCAATCTTGAGATTCTGTTCCTCCAGCTCCTGGATGAATTGAAACAATAGCATTTGAAGCATCATCAGGGTTTGAAAGCATTACAGAAATTTCTGTTGATTTTATAAGTTTTTCTAAATCTTCAGCTTCCTCATAAAGCATCTCTAAAGTATCATCATCTTTATCTTCATTTGCCATTTCATAAAGTTCATTTGTTCCTTGTAAAGAATCATTTGCTTTATTAAATTTATTTAATTTTCCTAAAATTCTATTTTTTTCAATACCAACTTTAGTAGCATTTTCAACATTATTCCAAAAATCTTGACTCGCTTCTTCTTCTTGAATAGCCTCTAATCTAGCATTTAATTCATCAGGTTTTAAAATACCTTTTATGTTGCTAAGTTTTGTATTTAAAAGTTTTAATAATTCCGAATATTCGTATGCGTCCACAAAAAACCTTATTTATTTATTTTTTTCAAATATGCATGAACTTCTTGAAGATCTTTATGTGAAATCCCATTTGATATAGGTTGCATTAAAATAGCCATTCCTCTATTATAATTACCATTCATATATCCGCTAATTGAATCTTTCATTTCATCAACTGATAAATCTTTTAATGGTCTTGAGTAACCTCTAGCTTCAAGTTCTCCCTTATCCCCATGGCAAACTTGACATTTATTTATATAATATTTTTGACCTTCGTCAGCCATATTTTTTTGCTCAACTATTTTTTTAGTTTTTTCTTCTTCCTCTTTTTTCTTCTCTAGCTTAGCCAAAATTCTAGCTTCCATAGCTTCACTACTCTCTGTTGTTGGAACAGAAGTTGTAGAAGCAACATAATTAGATGTTCCTCTTTTAAAAATATAAATAAAATTCATCGCACCATTTGCTTGACTTATTTTAATGTCATCTATAGTCCAACCATCATTTTTCATTTCATTTACAGTTTTAGAACTACCACATAAACCACCATCTAATTTTGTATTTTCAATAGTTGCCATTGATTTGTGATTTTCTTTAAAACACATCGTTGTTTCAGCTAAACCCAAAGTTGTTGTTGCAAGTAAACCTAAAGTTATAGTATTTAGAAGTTTCATCTCTATCCTTTAATTTAAAAGGATATTTTATCATAAGTTATCTTAGTAAGTTTGGAGGGGAAATATGCTAGAAAAGAGGTTTTCTAGCATATAAAGTTGGTTACATTCTAATCTCTTCTCTTTTTTGTAAAAATACCCATCTTTCATCAATTCTTTTTTGCCATTCATCTATTAGATACTCATTTTCTGGTTTAAATAAGTGTTTAAATCTTGGTTGAGCCGCCAAATAATCTCTTACAGGAACTACATTTTTTGGTCTATAAGTAATATTTAATTCTCTTCCACCAATGATTTCATATAATGGGAAAACTAAAGAATCAACAGCTAAATCTGAAACTTCAATAGTTTGATTTGGAGCAAATTTCCACTCTGTTGTACATGCACTCATTGCATTTATAAATACAGGTCCATAAGTACTAAATCCTTTTTGGATTTTAGTAACCATATCTTTCCATTTATTTGGAGCAACTTGAGCAACATAAGGAGCACCGTGTGCTGCCATAATAGATACTATGTCTTTTTTCTGTCTTTTTTCACCATAAGAATGAGACCCAGCTGGTGCAGTTGTTGTACTTGCTCCAATTGGAGTAGAAGAACTTCTTTGTCCTCCTGTATTTGCATAAACCTCATTGTCTAAACAAACATACATAAAGTCATGTCCTCTTTCAAAACATCCAGAAATCCATTGAAATCCAATATCATAAGTTGAACCATCTCCACCAAATGTTACGAATTTTGGTTGAGGAGTATCTGCACTAATTCTTCCTTTGTTTCTTAGAGCTTTATTCATAGTTTCAACTCCAGCCATTGCTGTTGAAGAGTTTTCAAATCCAATATGAATCCAAGAACAATCCCAAGAAGTATGAGGATAAATAGCTGTACAAACCTCTAAACATCCTGTTGATGCTGAAATTACTAAATTATCATTTGTCGCATTTAAAACTTCTCTTACAATAATTGAGTGGGCACATCCTGGACATAAAAGGTGAGAACCTTCAAATCTTTCAGCTGATGTTGAGAATGTTTTTAAATTTTTAATCTCTTTTTGTGTATTAATTAGTGTACTCATTTTTTTAATCCTTCCACATCGTAAAAGCTCAATTCAGGACCTCTTACATTTATAAATCTTTGAATTTTCCCTGATAATTTACCATCTTTTGCCTCTTTATCTAAAGTTCTAAAAATAGTTTTTAAAGTTGCAACCGTCATATCTCTTCCACCTAATCCATAAATCACGTTAGAAATTAATGGACGAGCTGGAGTATTGATTAATGCTCCAGAAATTTCATTAAATAAAGTTCCAACTGTTCCTCCAGGAGCAGATCTATCCATACAAGCTATTGCTTTTACATTTTGTAAAGCTTCTGCTACCTCTTCAAGAGGGAATGGTCTAAATACTCTTGGAGCTACAACAGCAGCATTTATACCCTCTTCTTTCAACTGATCAATAGCAAGCATTGCAGTTTCATAAGTTGTACCTAAACAAACTATTGCAACATCAGCATTTTCCAAATTATAAGATTCAACAAGTTTATATTCTCTTCCTGTTAATTCTTTAAACTGTGCAAATGTTTCTAATATAACTTTTTTAGAACCCATTAAAGCAGCATGTTGTTTTGCTTTATGTTCAAAATGCCAATCTTGTTCAGTTTGAACACCATGAGTTACAGGTTTATCAAAATTTAACAAAGCATTTACTTGTAAGTATGGTCCTACAAAATCACAAGCAACTTTATCTTCTAAAGGAATAACATTTTGTGCTGTGTGAGATGTCATAAATCCATCTTGATTTGAAATAACAGGTAGTCTAACACTTGGATGTTCCGAAATTTTAAATGCCATTAAAGTCATATCATAAGCTTGTTGTGGATTAAATGCATCAATAGATATCCATCCACAATCTCTTGTTAAATATAAATCAGAGTGGTCACCATTTACATTAAGTGGTGCAGCTAAAGCTCTATTTACCAAACATAAAACAACAGGGATTCTCATTCCAGAAGCTTGATATAAAACCTCTATCATAAGTGCTAAACCTTGAGATGAAGTTGCAGTTGCAACTCTTCCTCCAGCTGCACCTGCTCCAACACATGCAGACATAGCAGCATGCTCAGACTCAGTCATCATAACTTCACCATCAATATATCCATTTGCGTGGAACATTGCATAATTTTCAACAGTTGCAGTTGAAGGTGTAATAGGATAAGCAGCAACAACATCCACATCAGCTTGTCTCAAAGCTTGAGAGTTAGCCATATTTCCATCCCAAACTTCAACAGTTTTTAATTCCATTACTCTTTTATTCATTATTCACCCTTTTTTTGTTTTACAGGCCATTGAGATAATGCATCCTCAACAGTAACATATTCATTAAACATTAATAGTGATTTTGGATTAGTAGGACAAACACTTACACATAATCCACACCCTTTACAGTGTTCGTAATCAACACCTTTCATCTCTTTATTTCTTGCAATAATTGAAGAATCTGGACAGAATACCCAACAATTTTGACAATCTATACAAGTTTGTGAATTCCAAACAGGTTTTATAACCCTCCAATCTCCAACACTCATACTTTTAGAACTTGTCTCTGAATATAGTCTATCTTCAGGCTGAATTTCAGCAATGTTATAATCCACATCTCCATCAAAACTATATAAAGCTGCACCAGGGATTAATTCATCCCATCCCATTTCATTAATTGATTTTCCCATTTTTTGTCCTTTATTGAACTTCGTCGTAAGCTCTTTGAATAGCTTTCATATTTGCTTCTATTAAATTAGGCGGTAATTTTTTCAAAACACCTTTCATCTTTTCTTTAAAATATTCTAATTCAAACATTCCACTAACTTTCATAAATGCACCAAGCATTGGAGTATTTGGTATAGCTTTTCCGATTGTTTCTCTAGCTATTTGAAAGCAATCAAGTGTAAAAACTCTCTCTTTTATATCTTTTAAAGTAGGCACTAAAGAGATTAATTCATCTTTGCTAAGGTGTGTAGTAATAATATATTTAGTTGTGTCTTTACCATTAGCAGTAATATTGTCAGTCAAAGCAAGACCTGGATCTAATATAAATACAAAATCAGGACTCATATATTTTTCGTGATTTAAAATTGGTTTCTCATCTATTCTATTGTAAGCCGTCATAGATGCACCCCTTTTTGCAGAACCATAAAATGCAAAAGCTTGAACTTGTTTACCAGTTTCAGCAACCACAGCTCCTAAACCTTTAGCACCAGTAACTGCACCTTGTCCAGCACGGCTATGCCATCTAATTTCTAACATATCTTTTCCTTAGTTTAAATATGACTTAAAATTTTTAATTAGTCTTTGTTATTATATATACTCTTAGCTTATACAAAACTTTAATTTTCCTAAAATAAAAAAACTAATTTATTTATATAATTTTATGTTTTATAAATTTAACTGCATTTAATGAATCTAATTCAATAAATTGAGTAAATTCTTCAAGTTCATCTTTTAAAGAGTATCCACATAGTACACCAACTGAATTAATATTTGACTCTTTTGCTGCTATTAAATCAAGTTTTGTATCTCCAACCATCCAAATATTATGACTATTTTCATCAATATTCATTTTTTCCATAGCCAATTTTATAGGTTCTGGATGTGGTTTTGGATTTTGAACATCTTCCCTTCCAATAACCACTTCAAAAAAATCTAAAATCCCCAAATGCTCCAAAAGAGGTGTTGAATAAATCCTTGTTTTTGTAGTTACCACAGAAACTCTAGCAAAAGAAGAAGCTAATTTTACTGCTTCAAAAGCATTATCTAAAAGAATAGTTTTCTCTTTGGATATCTCTCTATATCTATTTTTATAAGCATCTACAAAATCCCAAACAACATTTTGAGAAACTCCTAAATTTTGAAACATAATATCAAGAGGATAACCTATTAACTCTTTAATATCATCTTCTTTTCCATCAAAATCAAACTTTAACTCATCGAAAGCATGATAAAAACAAGTAACTATTGCTTCTGTTGAATCTATAAGTGTGCCATCTAAATCAAATAATATAACTGTATCTTTTTTATTCAAAATTTATTCCTTTATCCAATCTTTTTGATTATGCATAATTCCCAAAAAAGTTGGTTCAATATTTTTTATATTTTTGTTAACAACACTAATAGAGTTTGGAATATATAAAAACAAACAAGGTACATCTTCACTTATTAGTTTGAATATCTCTTTATAAACTACTCCTAACTCTTCTCTATTTACAATATGAGACCCTTTCTCTATTAATTCATCAACTCTTTTATTTTTGTAATATAACAAATTAAATCCACCAATATATGAACTTGAACTATGCCAAATAGAGTAAGCATCAGGAGTTAATGACAAACCCCATCCAAGTAAAACTGCTTCAAACTTTTTTGGTAAAACAACAGTATTAACAAAAGCTTGCCACTCCATTACTTTTATTTTCATCACTACTCCAGCTTTTTGAAGTTGATGTTGTATAATCAATGCACTATTTATTCTTGTATCATTTGCTGTATTAGTTACTACTTCGAATGTAAAAGGATTTTTTTCATCATATCCCAAATCTTTTAATATCTTTTTTGCCTTTTCTATATTTTGTGTTGGAGATTTGATGTTTTCATTATAAGCAAAAGTATTTGGTAAAAATGGTCCATTACATATTTTTCCGTGACCAAAAAATAAGATATCTACCAATTCTTGTCTATTAATGGCTAAAGATAAAGCTTCTCTAACTCTTTTATCTTTAAATTTTGGATTATTTAAATTAAATCCCACATAGTCATAAGAAAAACTAGGTTTCTCTATTATTTGATAAGCATCTTTAAAATTATCATCTATTTGCCTATCAATTTGAATAGGAGATAAGCCATCTAAATCCAGTTTTCTTTGTTTTAAATATAAAAATGATGTATTTGGATCTGGTAAAAATTGATATAAAATTTTCTCTATTTTAGGTGTTCCCTCAAAATATTTATCATTTGCTATTAACTCTATATCTTGCCCTACTTTAAACTCTTTAAGTTTATAAGAACCTGTACCTATTGGATTTTTATTAAATTTACTTGTTAAAAGATTCTTTTCATTTTCTAAAATATGTTTTGGAATTATTCCCACCATCCAAACTTCAATAGCTTTAAAATATGGATTTTTATAAATTATCTCCAAAGTATAATCATCAATTACTTTTACACTTTTTACTTCTTTAAAATTTGATTTTATAGAGTTTGGGATTTTTGGGTCTATGATTTTTTCATAGGTAAATAAAACATCATAGGCATTAAATTTTACTCCATCATGCCACAATACATTTTGTTTTAATTTTACTATTAATTTTGTAGGATTTTCAAAAGTATAAGATTGAGCTAAATCAAGATCAATTTTACCATTTTTATCATATTTAAAAAGTCCATTAAACAACCAATCTGCTATTTCATTACTAGCACTATCACTTGATAAAATAGGGTTTAGCTTACTTGGACTAGAACTCATGGACAAATTAAGTGTTGAAGCACTTAAACTAAATGTTATTATTAATGTTAGAATTATTGATTTCATAAGATATTGTATAGTTTTTTTTTAAAAAAGAGCATAAAAAAAGGGGAGCAAAAACTTGCTCCCCTTTTTGACAAAAAGAAAAAAATTTCTTTTGTACTCCAACAATTATCTTTTTGAGAATTGAGAAGATTTTCTTGCTTTTTTCTTTCCGTATTTTTTTCTCTCAACAGATCTTGCATCTCTTGTTAATAAACCATGAGGTTTTAAGATTGTTCTAAATTGCTCATCATAAGCAACTAACGCTCTAGAAATACCATGTCTAGCAGCATCAGCTTGTGCAGAATATCCTCCACCCATTGTTTTAACTACTAAATTTACAGAAGTCTCTTGTTTAGAGATATTTAGTGGTTGCATAACTCTTTTTTTGATAGACTCATGTCCACCTAACCAAGCATCTAATGTTTGACCATTAATTGTTAATTGTCCATTTCCATTCTCTAACCAAACTTTTGCTATAGCAGTTTTTCTTCTTCCAGTTGCGTATACTTTTGCCATTACTATTATCCTTTAATTTGCGCAGTATGAGGATGTTCACTTCCTGCATATACTTTTAATTTTTTTAACATAGCTCTTCCAAGAGTTGTTTTTGGAAGCATCCCTCTTGTTGCAAGTTTATATAATTTTTCTGGATTGTGTTCAAACATTTCAGACATTTTGTGAGTTTTTGTACTTCCAAAATAACCTGAGTGTGTATAGTAATTTTTAGTTCCTAATTTTGTTCCAGAGAACTTAGCTTTAGAAGCATTTATAATTACAACAAAATCTCCACAATCTACATTTGGTGTAAAACATGGTTTGTTTTTTCCTCTTAAGATTGAAGCTACTTCAGTTATAACTCTTCCGAATACTTTATTTTCTGCATCAACTACTACCCAATCTCTTTGGATTTCGTTAGCTTTCGCCATTTGAGTAAATTTCATTTATTTTCTCCGCTTTTTTAATGAGGTCGAATAATAGTGAAATAATCTTTAATTTTTACTTAAATTAAGTATAAATTAATATTTTATAGAAAAAATAGAGCCTTTATTTATTTCTGAAGTAATTTTTAGCTGAAAATTATGCAAATTTAATATAGATTGCACAATAAAAAGTCCCAATCCTAAAGAGTTATTCCAACCGTTTTGAGATACACGATAAAATTTTTGATTAATTTTTTCCAATTCATCCTCTTCTATACCAATACCTCTATCTATAATTGAAACAGAAGAATCATCTATTTTTATCTCAATATCATCCTCTGAATATTTCAAAGCGTTTTCTATAAGATTTGTTAAAACCATAGAGAATAGTGTTTCATCGACTTGTAGAATTTTATCTTCAGTTGGTAATATTACCTCTCTATCTTTATATTTATCTTTCAAATCAGAAACAACACTCTCCAAAATCTTAAGTAAAGAACAAGAACTTAAAACCAACTGTTGTTTCCCCTCTTCAAGTTTTAGAGTAAGTCTCAATTTATCTACAATGTGTGCCATTTTATGAGAATTTGAATGGATTTTTTGTAAAAACTTTATTTTCATGGGATTTGGCATAACCTCATCACTCAATAAGGTTTCACTATATCCAGAAATTACTGCTATTGGATTTTTAAATTCATGGGAAATTGCAGAAATTATCTCATCTTTTTGTCTATTAGCAATTTTTAATTTTGCAGTTTGTTTTGCTTTTTGTTTTGCTTTTTTTGAAAGTTTGAAAGAGACTTTATTTAATAATCTAGTTATTTTCTGAAATTCATAGGTATAATTTGATTCTTCAATAAAAGGTGTTCTTTTCTCTGTTAATTGGATTAGAAAATCCAAAATAGATTGTGTCTCTTTTTTTATTTTTAAACTTATAAAATATGTTGCTAAGAAAGCAATTATTAAGAAAAAAGTTATAAAAAGAAAAATTTCCAAAATCAATCTAACAAAATCATCTGTAATTTTATTGACATAATCTGCCATTCTAATATATACAATTTGATTATTTATCTCAAATTTTTTAGCAATATATAACAAATCTTTTTTTACTGTATGGGAAATTCTAGTATCACTTCCTATACCATTTTTGTTGGCTTCAACTATTTCTGGTCGATTAATATGGTTTTCAATATCTGATAAATTATCTTTATCACTCTCTGCTACAACTACACCATTTTGATCAATAATAGTAATTCTTAAATTAAGTTGCTTATGCAAATTTCTTACTATGTTTTTTGTATCTTTACTATTATCCAAGTTTTTCAGAATAACACTAAAAATATCAATATTTTGAATTAAATTTTTCTCTATTTGCCCAAGATAAATCGTTTTGGCCCAGATATAAGTAACTAAACTTAAAGTAAGTAAAACAACAAAAAAGATTGAAAGATAAGTTCTTAAAAATAGTTGGTGAAGCTTCAACAAAAGAGATAACCTTCTCCCCTAACTGATTTTATATAATCTTTTGTTCCATTGGGGTCTATTTTTGATTTTAATCTATTTATAGCAACATTTACTGTTTTAACTTTTTTATCAAAAGAGTCTTTCCAAACACTATCAAGTAAATGTTCTCTTGTCATTAAAATATCTCTATTTTTGATAAATTCAAGTAATAAATCATGTTCCAAATGTGTTAATTCTATCTCCACATCATCAATAAAGAATTTTCTATTTGAAGAGTTATAAACAATATCTTTAACTTTCAAAATATCAACTTGTTTGGAAGTTCGTTTTAAAACAGCTTTTACTCTAGCCACTAACTCTTTTAGATTAAAAGGCTTAGTTATATAATCATCTGCAAAGGAGTCAAATCCTTCTATTATATCCTCATCCTTATCTTTTGCTGTTACATAAATAACAGGATTAGAATAGCCTTTTTGTCTAATCTCTTTTATAAAAGTTGTTCCCTCTAAACTTGGTAAATTTCTATCCATCAAAATTAAATCAACTTGCTCTTCATCTAAAACTTTTTTTACATTGGAATCAACATTTAAAAAACCTATGGTTTCAAAACCCTCTTTTTGCAAGGTGTATTCTAAAAGTTCTAAAATATCCTCTTCATCTTCTACAATTAATATAAGTTTATTCATCTGAATTTGACTCTTTTACTTGTGTTTGAATCTTTTTACTTGGTCTATCATCTTCATATTCAATAACTGTATCCTTTGATATTTTTATTATTCCAGGTGAAAATTTAATAGCTAAAATCCTAAATATAAAGAATACAAAAATTACACATAATAAAAATGCAATATCAAAATAGTCTCTATTTTTGTTTGTGGATAAAATAATTACATCACGAATTAAAAAAATGATAAAGATATCTATAATAAATCTTAGTCGTAAAGTCTCTTTTTTGATAAAATCCGAGACCATTTTTACAACTTCCATTATCACAATAAACTCTAGCATCAAAATTATTGCTTTATAGAACTCTTTGCCTGAGAATAAAACTCCTATAAATATAATTGTTGCTGCTAAAACTTCAAAATTATTACTAAAGTAATCTTTTATTTTTTCTATTGGTTTTTTCATAAAATTAGTATATCACAAAAATTATGATTGTACTATATCTCCTCCAACTTGGGCAAACTGTAATAAATTAGCAATAGATACAGCTCTATCAGCTATTTTTTCAAGTCTTCTTAAACTGCTTAAAATATCAAAATACTCTTTTGATAAATCAAGATTTTTTGTTATCAGTTTTAAAATATTTTTTTCAACCATCAAATATAAATCATCGGTTTTGCTCTCTTCTACAATAACCCTGTGGTATCTCTCTTCAATATGTTTTGGTTCAAGTTCATCAATAATACTTATTGCTGTTTGCATTGATAAAAGTGAAGATTTTAATAATGGAATCGTGTACTCCAAAATTATTGCTGTATTTAAATCTTCTGAAAAAGATTTTTTGAATTTTTTACCAAAATCTTTAACATTAGAACCTGCTCTAACTAACTCATTTGTAATCTTTAAAAATGAAACAAGCTGTCTTAAATCTTTAGCTTCTGGTGAATATAAAGCCAAAGTTGCAACTATCATATTATCTATCTCATTTGATTTTGCTTGAAGTTTTTTTTCAGTGATTTCAATATTATTTAAATCAACAATATTTCCTTCACTTAAACTTTTTAAAGAGTACTCCAAACTATCAACAACATCTGTTCCTATTCTTAAAATCTCTAATTTTATATTTTGTAATTTTATTTCGTATGGTCTTAACATTATCCAAATCTCCCTGTAATATAATCTTCTGTTTTTTTATTGTGTGGATTAACAAAAATTGTTTCTGTTTTATCATATTCAATCAATTTTCCTAGGTGGAAAAATGCTGTATAATCAGCAACCCTTGCAGCTTGTTGCATATTGTGAGTTACAGTTATGATTGTATAATCTTGTTTTAATTCAAGCATTAAAGCCTCTATTTTTTCTGTACTAATTGGGTCTAATGCACTTGTTGGTTCATCCATCAAAATAACTTCAGGTTTAACAGCTATTGTTCTTGCTATACAAAGTCTTTGTTGCTGACCTCCTGAGAGAGAAGTTCCAGGATTATTTAATTTATCTTTTACTTCATTCCAAAGTCCAGATTTTATGAGTGAAGTCTCCACTAATTCATCACAATCTTTTCCTTTTTTCACAATTCCATGCTTTAAAGGCGCATAAGCAACATTGTCATAAATTGATTTTGGAAATGGATTCGGTTGTTGGAAAACCATACCGATTTTTTTTCTAACACTAACCTCATCAACATCTTTATCATAAATATTTTTACTATCAATAACTATTGAACCATCAATTTTCACTATTGGAATTAAGTCATTCATTCTATTTATACATCTTAAAAATGTTGATTTCCCACAACCAGATGGTCCTATTAATGCCGTAATTTTATTTTCAAATAGATTTACATTAATATCAAACAGTGCTTGATTTGAACCATAATATAAATTCAAATTTTTAACATCTATTTTTGTTTTATTATCATTCATCATAATTTTTCCTACCATTTAACTTCAAATTTTTTTCTCAAATAAATCGCCAAAGCGTTTAAAGACATTAATACAACCAATAACACAATAATCCCTGCCGCTGTTTTTTCTATATACATACCCTCAGGCATTCCAGCCCATGTAAAAATTTGTGCTGGTAAAACCGTTGCAGCTTGAGTAACAGTTTCTGGAGAATCAGGTATAAAAGCTATCATTCCTACAATAATCAAAGGAGCCGTTTCACCCATAGCATGTGCTAAACCTAAAATTGAACCTGTTAATATTCCAGGAAAAGCCAAAGGTAAAACATGGTCTTTTGTAACTTGAATTTTATTTAATCCCAATCCATATCCCGCTTGTCTTATATTATCTGGAACAGATCTAAGTGCTGCTCTTGAACTAACAATAATTATAGGAAAAGTCATTAATGCCAAAGTTAATCCTCCAACCAAAGGGGAACTTCGAGGCATTCCAAAAAGATTTATATAAATTGCAAGTCCTAAAAGACCAAATAAAATAGCAGGAACAGCAACCAGATTATTTATATTTACCTCTATAAATCTTGTAAATTTATTATCTTTTGCAAACTCTTCTAAGTAAACAGCTGTCATAACTCCTAAAGGGAAAGCCACTAACATAGTAATAACTAAAGTAAAAATAGAACCAATTACTGCTGAAAACAATCCTGCATATTCAGGAATTTTTGAATCACCATTTATAAAAAATAGAGTATTAAATCTTGATTTTATTAAACCTTGATTGTTTAATTCATCAACTAATTCTTTGTCTTTATCTTTTAGTTTATGGTGATGACCTTTTAAATATTGATCCACTTGATCATCAGCTAAAACCCACATATTTTGAGTTGTATTCATAAGTTTTGAATCTTTTTCAACTAACTTTGGTAAATCCCTAAGCCAAGCTCTTGAAACAATATTTCTATGCTCTTTTTTAACTGCAAACCTTGTATCATCAAGGGATTTTTCATTAAATGTTACAGATGTTTGAATCTCATATAATGTAAATGCTGGAATTGCTTTTGTTACTATGTCAAATAGAAAAAATAGCAAAAATGTGATTGAAAAAATCAAAGAAGAGATAGTAAATATTTTAAATCTCTTTGCACTAGAGTGCCTTTTTTTCAAAGTTGGATCATAAAAAGGGTTGTTTTTGTTTTTCTTATTTTTCTTAATCATAATGTGTTCACTTTATATTTTTCTTTAAATTTTCTAATCAAAGACAATGAAATAATATTTAAAACCAATGTCACAACAAATAACACCAAACCTAAAGCAAAAGCACTTAAAGTTTCAGGAGAGTTAAACTCAAAATCACCAACCAAAGAGTTAACTATTGTAACAGTAACTGTTGTCATATCGTCAAGTGGATTCCATGTTAAATTTGGTCTTAAACCCGCTGCCATAACAACAACCATAGTTTCTCCTAAAGCTTTTGATAAAGCTAAAAGTGAAGCAGAAATTATTCCTGGCATAGCAGATGGTAATACAATATTTTTTATAGTCTCTCCATGTGTCATTCCTAAACCAAAAGCAGCTTTTCTTTGACTATCAGGAACAGCTCTAATAACATCATCACACAAAGAAGAAATTGTAGGAATAATCATAACTCCCATCACAATTCCACAAGCTAATGCAGAGTTATAAGTGGCTTCCAAACCAACAGATTCAGCAAATTTTACAACTAAAGGAGCAACTGTAATTGCGGCAAAAAATCCATAAACAACACTTGGAATACCAGCTAAAATCTCTAACATAGGTTTTAAATAATCTCTAATATTAGAACTTGCATATTCACTCATATAAACAGCACTTCCCAAGCCTACTGGTATTGCTACAATTAATGCAATTATAGTAATTGCAAAAGTTCCCGCAAAAATTGGTAAAGCTCCAAATTTGCTCCCTATAACTCCTGGTGTCCACTCGCTACCTGTTATAAAATACCAAAAACTTCTAAGTTTAAAAAACTCTATAGCTTCAAATAAAATTGAAAACAATATTCCAAATGTTGTTAAAATTGAAATGGTTGCTGCTGTTATCAAAGCTAATTTGATAAGTTTTTCATTAAATTCTCTCTGTTTTTTGCTTGATTCAAAAACACTCAAATTAAGACCTTTCTATTGAATTTATAGAATTTTAAAAAAAGTTGATTACATATTGGTTACAAAAAGTATTTATTGATAAATTAGAAAATTTCATACCTCTTTGTTCGCGTGAAAGAGATATGAAATCGTAAAAAGTAGTTTTAAAATAGAGGAATTTTTATCCTCTATTTATTAATGTTTTTTAGTTAACTCTTCTAAAGTTAATTTTGTTTTATTTAAAGCTTTATTAATAGCTTCTGTTCTTGTTTTGTCATCAGATGGGATTAATCCTATTTCAGTTAAAACACCTTCTTTTCCAATCATTTTATCAGACATAAATAGTTTTACATACTCATCTAAACCTTTAACATCTTTTGAGTGTGCATTTTTTACATAGAAGAACATAGATCTTGCAACTGGATATTTTTTACTTAAAATATTATCTACAGTTGGTTCAACACCATCAATTTTTAAACCAGCAACTTTATCTTTATTCTCTTCTAAGAAAGAGTAACCAAATATACCAATAGCATTTTGATTTTTAGTTAATTTTTGAACGATTAAATTATCATTCTCTCCAGCTTCAACATAAACACCATCTGTTCTGATAACTGAATACTCTTTATATTTTTTATTTGCTTTCTCATCTTGTTTATATAAATCTGTGTAAACAGACATTTTTTTGAAAGTATGTTGTAATACTAACTCTTCAAAAGAGTCTCTTGTACCTGAAGATTTTGGTGGTCCATAAACAATAATTGGTGTATTTGGTAATGAAGCATCAATATCAGACCAATTTTTATATGGATTTGAAATTAAAGTATGTCCAACTTTTGCTGGAACTTCATCTGCAAGAGCTAAAGCTAATTGCTCTTTTGTAACATCAAATTTCTTACCATTTGCAGAGATTGCAATAGCAATTCCATCATAACCTATCATAGCTTCACTAATATCAGTAACACCATTTTCTGAACAAGTTTTAAATTCTGAATCTTTCATTTTTCTTGAAGCATTAGCAATATCAGGTGTATCTTCACCAGCACCAGCACAAAATAATTTCATACCACCACCAGTTCCTGTTGATTCAACAACTGGAGTTGGATATTTACCACTTGAACCAAACTCTTCAGCAACAGCCGATGAAAAAGGATAAACTGTAGAAGAACCAACTATTTTAATTTGATCTCTTGCACTTAAAGTTGTTGCTAATAAAGCACTTGCTATTAAACCCATAGACATTTTTTTAATTGTCATTTTTTTCTCCAAAAATTTTATTTACTTTGGAAGTTTAATATTTCTTGATTACAATTTGGTTACTTAGGATTTTTATTTTATAGGAGTAAATTTTTCTTCAAATTCTTTATAACTTCTAACAAAAAGCTCTTGGCTATTTTGAGGTCTATAAATAACTGCTTCAACCCAAATACCATTTTCTTGGATTTTACAAAAATTTAATGTTATATATTTTTCTTGATTTTTATAGTGTACATATGTAGTATTTAAATGTAGCATAATGAAAAAAAGCTAATGGATTATAATCCATTAGCTTCTATTAGTCTTGATTGATGATCAGCAATAAGAGGATCAATTACCTCATCAAACAATCCATCATTCATAATATAATCTAACCTATATAGAGTCAAGTTTATTCTATGATCACTTATTCTATTTTGAGGATAATTATATGTTCTAATTCTTCCACTTCTATCACCAGTTCCTACTTGCTCTTTTCTGTTAGCACCTTCGGCTTCTAGTTTTTTATTCATCTCAATCTCATAAAGTTTAGCTTTTAAAACTTTCATAGCTCTATCTTTATTTTTATGTTGAGATTTTTGGTCTTGATTTGTTACAACTATTCCAGATGGAATATGAGTGATTCTAACAGCAGAATCTGTTGTATTTACAGATTGCCCACCATTTCCACTAGCTCTCATAACATCGATTTTTAAATCATTAGGATCTATTTCAACTTCAACATCATCAACTTCAGGCATAACAGCCACTGTAATTGCTGAAGTATGAACTCTCCCTTGAGATTCAGTTGCGGGTACCCTTTGAACTCTATGAGTTCCACCCTCAAATTTAAGTTTTGAGTAAACTTTTTCTCCTTTTACAAGGAAAACAACTTCCTTATAACCGCCAAATTCACTCTCACTTGAACTCATAATTTCAACTTTCCAACCATTGTTTTCTGCATATCTTAAATAACCTCTAAATAGGTCACCTACAAATATTGCAGCTTCATCTCCACCTGTACCAGCTCTTAACTCCAAATAAATATTTTTATCATCATTTGGGTCTTTTGGAATCATTAAAAACTTTATCTCATCTTCAAGTAAAGGTTTTCTTTGTTCCAAATCTTTTAATTCTTCTTTAGCTAAATCACCCAATTCTGGGTCATCTAACATCATTTTATTTTCATCAATATCATCAAGAACTTTTATATATTCTTTGGCTTTGTTAACAATAGATTGAATACTAGACTGCTCTTTTGAAAGGTCAGTCATTCTTTTAATATCACAAAGAATATCTTCTGACATCAAAAGATTGTTTATCTCTTCAAATCTATTTATAAATGGTTGGAGTTTATCTTTTAACATATATTAATAATTTATTCTAATTATATAGCGTTAACTTTTAACTGTAATCTACTTACTCTTCTTGAAGCGTTACCTTTTTTTAAGATACCTTTAGAAACACAGTGGTGTAAGTATTTGTTAGCTGTTTTAAATGCTTCTAACGCTTTTTCTTTATCAGCACTTTCGATAGCTGCTAAAACATCTTTAGTTACATTTTTAATTCTTGTTTTATAGAATCTATTTCTTTCAGTTTTGATTTTCGTTTGTCTAGCTCTTTTTTCGCAAGATTTATGATTTGCCATTTTTTTAACCTCTTTATAAAAATTTTAAGGGTAGAATGTTACCCAAAACAACTTAAATAAAGTTTAAATTTAGGAAGATTTAATGAAACTATTTGGTACTGATGGAGTTAGGGGAAAAGCTGGGGAATTCTTGGATGCTATTACTGTTTTAAAGTTAGCAAAGGCTGCTGGAATATATTTCAGAAAACATTCGACTACTAAAAAAATCCTTGTGGGAAAAGATACAAGAAGAAGTGGATATATGATTGAAAATGCACTTGTTAGTGGTTTAACTGCTGTTGGATATGATGTTATTCAAATAGGTCCTATGCCAACTCCTGCTATTGCATATTTGACAGAGAGTATGAGATGTGATGCTGGAATTATGATATCAGCTTCACACAATCCATTCGAAGATAATGGAATAAAATTTTTCGATAACCATGGGAATAAACTTGGAGTTGAATCAGAAAAAGAGATCGAAGCAATTTTCAATGATGAAAACTTGATGAAAAATGAACAAGCTACGGGTAAAAATATTGGTTCTTCAAAAAGAATCGATGATGTTACAGGAAGATACATAGTTACTGTAAAAAAATCATTCTCAACGGATTTTACATTAAACGGTCTTAGAATAGTTCTTGATTGTGCCAATGGTGCTGCTTACAAAGTTGCTCCTACAATTTTGGAAGAGTTAGGAGCAGATGTAATTACAATAAATGCAAATCCAAATGGAACAAACATTAATGAAGATTGTGGAGCTATGCATCCTGAACATGTTGGAAAAGTTGTAAGACAATATAGAGCTGATATTGGTTTAGCCCTTGATGGAGATGCTGATAGATTAGTTGTTATAGATGAGAATGGAGATGTTGTAGATGGGGATAAATTAATAGGAGCTTTATGTAATTTTTTAAATGAGCAAAACCTATTAAGAACAAAAGCTTGTGTTGCAACTGTTATGTCAAATAAAGCTTTAGAAGACTACTTAAAATCAAAAGGTATTCAATTACATAGATGTAATGTTGGAGATAAATATGTTTTAGAAGTTATGCAAGAGAAAAATATCAACTTTGGAGGAGAACAAAGTGGTCATATTATTTTTTCAAATGCAGCAAAAACAGGAGATGGTTTAGTAGCAGCACTTCAAGTATTAGCACTAATTCTTACAAGTGGTAAAAAAGCAAGTGAAATTTTAAACCCATTTGAGTTATACCCTCAACTTTTACATAATATGAAAGTTAATGAAAAAATTCCTTTAGACAAACTAGAAGGCTTAGAAGATTTATTAAAACCTATTAGAAAAAAAGGGACTAGAGATTTAATTAGATACTCTGGAACAGAAAATAAAATCAGACTTCTTTTAGAAGGAAAAGATAGAAAAGATATAGAAGAGGATATGAATAAATTAATCAACTTCTTCAAAAAAGCATTATGAAAAATAGATTTATCTCTTTTTTCATAATTTTTATATCTATATTTGTGATTGACCAAATAATTAAATATGGATTTGCCAACTATGATTGGAATGTAGAAGGTCCGTATATGTCTTTACAGCTTGCTTACAATTACGGTGTTGCTTTTTCAATGTTTTCATTTTTAGCTGAATATTTAAAATATATTCAATTATCTTTAGTTGTTGCAGGTTCAGTATATTTATATTTTAATAAAGATACATTTTATGAATACTATTTACCAATAGCACTTCTATTTGCAGGTGGATTATCAAATATTTTAGATAGATTTACCTATGGTGGAGTTGTTGATTATTTTTATTGGCATTATGGATTTGAATTTGCAATTTTTAATTTTGCAGATGTAATTATAGATTTGGCTGTTGTTATTATCTTATATAAACAATTTAGGGAATCAAAAAAAGAGAAGAGTATTTAGTTTTTGTAGCTTAAAATAAATTTAGCTATAATCCAACAAATTTTAGAAGAAAATAGGAATATTTAATGGGTCAAACAATAACAGAAAAAATATTTAGTGAACATGTAGGAAGAGAAGTTTATGCTGGAGAGATAGTTAGAAGTCCAATAGATATGGTAATTGGAAATGATATTACAACTCCAATTTCTATAAAAGCATTTGAAGATGGTGGATTTGAAAAACTAGCTAACCCAGATGGTTTTGCAATCGTTTTAGACCACTTTATCCCTGCAAAAGATATAGCGTCAGCTAATCAAGCAAAAATCTCAAGAGATTTTGCAATGAAACACAATTTAAAAAATTTCTTTGATGAAAAAGATATGGGAATTGAGCATGCACTTTTACCAGAAAAAGGTTTAGTGTTACCAGGAGATGTAATTATTGGTGCAGATTCTCACACATGTACTCATGGTGCTTTAGGTGCATTTAGTACAGGTATGGGTTCAACTGATATCTCTTTTGGAATGATTACTGGTGGTAATTGGTTCAAAGTTCCAGAATCTATCAAAGTTGTATTCAAAGGTAAACCAGCTCCATTTGTAACTGGAAAAGATTTAATTTTAGAAATCATTAGAATTTTAGGTGTTGATGGGGCTTTATATAAAGCTTTGGAGTTTACAGGTGATACAATTAAATATTTATCAATGGATGATAGATTCTCTTTATGTAATATGGCTATTGAAGCTGGAGCTAAAAACGGTATCGTTGCTTACGATGAGATCACAAAAGAGTTTTTAGATAGTAGAGATTCTTTAAGAGCTGAGCCAAAAATTCACTACTCTGATGAAGATGCTGTTTATTGCCAAGTGATTGAAATTGATGTTGAAAAACTTGAACCTGTTATTGCATATCCATTTTTACCATCAAATGGTCACTCTGTTTCTCAAGCTGTAAGTGATAATATCAAAGTTGACCAAGTATTTATTGGAAGCTGTACAAATGGAAGATTAAGTGACTTTAAAATCGCTGCTGAAATTTTAGCTGGTAAAAAAGTTGCACGTCATGTAAGACTTATCTTAACTCCAGGAACTCAAAAAATCTTAAGAGAAGCTACGAAAGCTGGATATATTGATACATTAGTTGATGCAGGGGCAGTTGTATCAAATCCAACTTGTGGTGCATGTCTTGGTGGATATATGGGAATTTTGGGAGATGGTGAAGTTTGTATTGCAACAACAAATAGAAACTTTGTAGGAAGAATGGGTTCAAGAAGCTCTAAAATCTATCTTGCAAACTCTGCAGTTGCAGCTGCTTCTGCTATCTCTGGATATATTTCAGATCCAAGAAGCTTATAAAACTAAAGGTTACCCTTTAGTTTTAACTTACAATTATAACTTTTAATTATAACAAAATCATTACAAAAACATAAGTAACTTATTAAGACTTTTATGATAATCTAATATCATATTTATTAGAACACAAGGAATATTCAATGGCAAAAAATGAATTAGATAAGGCATTAGAAATTTTTGACAATGAGATAAAAAAAGCAGGAATTTCAAGAAGAGATGCATTTAAATTATTAGGAATAGGTACTGCTTCTGCCTTTATGGGACAAATAGAAGCCAATGCTTCTACTCAACTAAAAGCAAGTGATGCAACAGGTAAAATCTTAATAATTGGAGGAGGATTAGCAGGAATCTCAACAGCAGCAAGACTTGCGAATACTTTATCTAATCCAAATATTACTATTGTGGAACCAAATTTAAAATCTGTTAGTTATCAACCTGGAAATACATTAATTGCAGCAGGGATATACTCTAAGCAAGATATAGATTATGATACTAAAGATTTTTTACCTGATGGTGTTAAATTTATTCAAGGAAAAGCTGTTGAGTTTGAACCTGACAAAAATAGCGTAACTTTAGAATCTGGTGAAAAATTAGCCTATGATTTTTTAATTGTTGCAGCAGGTATTGCATTAAATTATGGTGCAATAAAAGGTTTAGAAGAGATTGGAGTTGCCTATTCAAATGGAGATTCATCTAAAATCTTAAAAACTTTTGGAGATTCTGGAGTAACTTCAATATATAACACTGATAGTGCTGTAGCAACTTGGGAACAGATGCAAAAATTTATCAAAAAAGCAAAAGAAGGAAATAAAGTAAAAGGTGTATTTACGGACCCAAATACAGCTATTAAATGCGGTGGTGCACCTAAAAAAATTATGTATTTAACAAATGCTAGACTTGTAGAAGCAGGTGCTAGAGAAAATGCAGAATTAACTTTTTATCCAGATGGTGGAAAATTATTTGGGGTGAAAGATTATGCAGATGCTATCGAGAAACAATTCAAACAAAGAGATATGAAATGGAATTTCAATCACAATTTAATAGAAGTAGATATTAAAAATAAAATAGCTATTTTTGATAAACATTGGGAAGAAAAAGGTGAATATGATAAAGATTTAGAAGAGTATTCAATGGTAAAAAAACATCTAAATGTAGAAATACCTTTTGATTTCTTACATATAACTCCACCTCAAAAAGCTCCTGATGAAATAGGAAAATCTCCAATTGGTTCAGCAAAAGGTTGGATTCCTGTGGATAAAGAGACTTTACAACATGTTAAATTTAAAAATATTTTTGCACTTGGAGATATTGCTGCTGTTCCTATGGGTAAAACAGGAGGAAGTGTTAGAAAACAATATAAAGTTTTAGTTGATAATTTAGTTTCATTAATGGAAGGAAAAGAGTTAAAAGCTAAATATACAGGTTATACAGTTTGTCCACTAATTACAGATATTGGGAAAGTAATGTTAGCAGAGTTTGATTGGACAGCTAAACCTACTCCCTCTTTCCCACTTGACCCAACACAAGAGAGATGGTTATGGTGGTTGTTAAAAGTTTATTTATTAAAACCTATGACACAATATGGAATGTTAAGCGGTAAAGCTTAGTTCTTAGTATTCTAGCTTTTAGCTAGAATATTACACAAAAGTTCAAAATTATGAAAAAAGAGATAATTATATTTTTAGTTTTACTTCTTGTTTTATCTTTAGTTATTCATCAAAATGAATTTCTCAACTCTCCAATAGAACACTTATTAAATCTTTCAAATTCAGGGGCTTATGGTTTAGGTTTCTCACATCCATTTATTTTTACATTTATTATATATATAATACTATGGATTCCAAGAGGTATTTTTAAGGCAATAAAAAAAGGGTAGAAGAAACTCCTACCCTTTTTTATTTTTTTGCAAATTTATTATTTAAGTGCAGATTTAGCAGATACTACTAAAGTTGCAAATGCAGCTGAATCATTCATAGCTAAGTTTGCTAAAACTTTTCTATCTAATTCAATTCCAGCTAATTTTAATCCATTCATGAATCTTGAGTAGTTAATATCATTTAATCTACAAGCTGCATTGATTCTTATAATCCATAATTTTCTAATGTCTCTTTTTTTCTGTCTTCTATCTCTGTATGCATATACTAAAGATCTTTCTAATTGCTCTTTAGCTTTTCTAAAGTGTTTTCTTCTACCACTGAAGAAACCTCTAGCTGCTTTTAATACTTTTTTATGTCTTCTTCTTCTAACAATACCTGTTTTAACTCTAGGCATATTTTTCCTTTCTTTACCGTTATTTTTAGTAAGGTGTCAACTTAAAGTTGAACTTATCCACAAAATTGTGGAGGGACAAAAACTATTCTATATTAAAAGAATAATTACGCTTTACACAACATTGAAAGAACTTGACCAACATTTGTACTATGTACTGTTTTAGGTCCTCTCAAATTTCTTTTTCTTTTTTGAGTCATTTTAGTTAAGATATGGCTTCTAAAAGCTGCTCCTCTTTTTATAGACCCGTTTTTCTTCACTTTAAATCTTTTTAAAGCGCCACTAACACTTTTCATCTTTGGCATTGAAGAATCCTCCTTATAAATTTGCATTTTCATATAAACATGAAAAAGTTTGGGATTATACTTAAAATTTTATTAATTTTACTTAAAAATAGGAAGCAGAGAAGAGAAATTTCTCTTCTCATAATTGTAAGAAATTAGTTATTAATCTTTTTTAGGAAGAATCATCATGTTGATATATCTTCCCTCTAATTTTGGCTCTTTATCCATAATTGCAATATCTTCAAGTCTTGGCCAAATTTTTGTTAGAACTTCAACACCCGCTTCAGGATGAGACATCTCTCTACCTTTTAAGAAAACTCTAAATCTAACATGATTTCCATCTTCTATAAATTCTCTAGCATGTTTAACTTTATAAGCTATATCATTTTCAGCTATTTTAACAGATAATTTAATCTCTTTAATCACAATAACTTTTTGATTTTTTTTAGCTTCTTTTTTCTTTTTTTCCATTTGGTATCTATATTTACCATAATCCATTATTTTTGCAACAGGAGGATTTCCTTCAGGAGCAATTAAAACTAAATCTAATCCCGCAGCATCTGCTTTTTGTAATGCTTCTTCTGTGCTAATTATTCCATGATTAGCACCATCATCACTTAAACATCTAACCTCTTTTACTGTAATCATTTCATTCATGATTACATCGTCTTTTTTCTTATCCTTACTCAAATTCTGCTCCCATCTTTAATATTGTTTAACATAGCTATAAATTCATCTTTTGTCATATTAGACTGTTCTCTTTTTCTTCTATCTCTTAAAGCTACCGTTTTATTAGCAACTTCTTCGTCTCCAACAACAACTATCATTGGAACTCTTTGTTTTTCAGCCATTCTTATTCTTTTGTTTAAACTTTCATTCATACTATATACTTCAGAGTCCATATCATTAAACATTAACTCTTTTTTTAACTCTTTTGCATATTCAATATGAGTATCAGCAATAGGAACAATTATAACTTGTGTTGGTGCAATTATAAATGGAAATTCTCCAGCACAGTGTTCTGTTAAAATACCAATAAACCTTTCAAAAGAACCTAGAATTGCTCTGTGAATCATAACTGGTTGCTCTTTTTCACCTTTATCATTGATATATTCAACTTTAAATCTTGATGGTAAATTCATATCAACTTGAACCGTTCCACATTGCCATTTTCTTCCAATAGCATCAAGAATTTTTATATCAATTTTTGGTCCATAAAATGCTCCACCACCTTCATCTATTCCATAAGAGATATTTTTTTCATCTAAAGCATCCATAATACCTTTAGTTGTTGTTTCCCAGAAAATATCATCACCGATAGCTTTTTCAGGTTTTGTAGAAACTTCAATTTCATATTTAAAATCAAATGTACTCATCAAAGTATCAACAAACTCTAGTACCTCAAAAATTACCTCTTTGATTTGTCCTTGTGTACAGAAGATATGTGAATCATCCTGAGTAAACTCTCTTACCCTAAATAATCCATGCATTGCTCCACTCATCTCATGTCTGTGAACAACACCATATTCAAAAAGTTTTTTTGGTAAATCTTTGTATGAAACTAAACTATTTTTAAATATTTGAATATGCCCAACACAGTTCATTGGTTTAATACCATACTCTTGTTCATCAATAGTAGTAAAATACATATTCTCTTTATAGTTTGCATAGTGTCCAGAAATCTTCCACATTTCAGCTTTTAAAATTTCAGGTCCCCTAACTGGTTCATAACCTCTAACTCTATGAGCTTTATATAAAAGATGTTCTAATTTACTTCTAAGTCTTGCACCATTTGGCAACCACATAGGAAGTCCAGCACCAACATCATCATTAAATGTAAATAATTCAAGTTCTGTTCCAAGTTTTCTATGGTCTCTTTTTTTAGCTTCTTCAAGCATTCTAATATAGTCATTTAACTCTTGTTTATCAAAGAATGCAATACCATAAATTCTTGTAATCATCTCATTTTTTTCATCACCACCAAGATAAGCTCCTGCTACTCTTGTTAGTTTGAAACTTCTAATCATTCTTGTATTAGGTAAGTGTGGACCTCTACATAAATCCTCAAAATCACCTTGTTTATATAAAGTCAATGTATCATCTTTGATATTTTTAAGGACAGCTTGTTTTAATTCATCTTTTGCAAATTTTTCTAAAATCTCTTCTCTTGTAGTTTCATATCTAGTAATAGGAAGTTTTCTATCTGCAATCTCTTTCATCTTTTTTTCGATGGTAATTAAATCATCATCAGATATTTTACTATCAACTTTAAAGTCATAATAAAACCCTTCTTTTACAGTTGGTCCAACAAAAAATTTCGCTTCAGGATAAAGCTCTTTAATAGCTTGAGCCATCATATGAGCGCAAGAGTGTCTTAGGATTTCCAAAGACTCCTTAGAGTTATCAGCTTTTATCTCATCACCTTGGATGTTTAAAGCTTCTGCACTTTGAAGGTCATATATTTGACCATCTTTTAATATACCAATAAGTTCCAATAATTTCCTTTTTCTTAAAAATTTATTAAATTGCAAATATTTTACCTCAATCTGACTTAAACTTGATTAGATATAACTTAATTTATCTAATTTTCGTTACAATTACGAATGATTTTAAATATTTCAAAGATAAAAACCGAAGCTTTATTACTGTTTTGTAGAGATTTAATTATTTCTTATAAAGATAAAGAAGAGATAAATAGTTATGGCATAGATGAAGATATAATCAAAAGCTTTGAAAATATTGGAAATGATATGTTAAAACAGATAATTAATGTTACATTTCCTGATAGTTATTATTTGCAAAATAAAAATCATTTTAGGATTAAAGCTATTCTAAATAGTTACAATTTCATAAACAATGAAATCTCAAAAAGTTTAAATGAAAATGAAAACTTCAATCCTTCGATGCTTTACTTTTCATTATTGGCACTTTGGTTCAAAGAACTAAATAAAGAATCAAAATCCAAAGAGTATATATACTTTATTATTTATCCCTACGGGCAAGTTTATGACAAGTTATTAATAAATATTAAAGATAAAGATTTTAAAGAATTAAATATAAAAATGATTGAACTTGCAGAAAAAATTATTCAAAAACTAGATAATTATAATTTGAAATAAAAAAAGAGGAGAACCTCTTTTTTTAGAATTTATATCTCATATATGCTCTAACATCTTGTGCTTCTTTTGCATAATTAACCATTCCTGTATTTCCCCAAAGTGTATACATATCTGGATTTCCTTCATATCCGAAGAAAGAGTTAGAACCTGCATAATCATATTTCATTAAAACATAACTCATCCCAAAACTTAAAGCTTTTGTTATGTTTTGATTTCTGTAAAGTTCCCAAGCTTGACCACGAGTTGCTATTTTACTTCCAGCATAAGTATCTTCACCATAAGTCATAGAACGCCAGTATTTACTTCCTTTATTCCACTCTAATCCAATTTTTGAACTATCAGGGAATAATGGACAAGGAGCGTTTATTCCTAACCAAACAGAAGTTCCCATTTCAGAATCTGTAGAACCCAACATTCCTAAATTATTAGTTGGATTTGTTTTACTAACAGCAAATGAAGCAAAAGCAACTGTATTATCTAAATAATCAGAGATACCATTACCTATACCTTCAGTTTTTAATAGAACTGTTCCATAATCAATATTTCCAACATCCTTAAATTCATTATTATTGTTATTACCATCAAATAAATCGCTACTAGAATATCCTATCAAATTCCAAGCTCTTGCATAATTTGTATGAATAGAATATTGTCCATTATCATAAGGAACAGCTATAAATCCCAACATATCAACATTTACATTTTTATCTTTATCTGTTGAATAATCTGCTCCATCTGGTTGAAACCTAGATTTTGCATTTGTAAGCCCTCTTCCTCCACAAAATTTAATCCAAGAACCAGTTGCTCCTGTTATATTTTCTGTATCAAACTTCAAAGAAAAACCATCAAACTCAACATCAACCACATGAGATAATGGTGAATTTGGCTCTTGATTGTTTCTAATATTTATTGGTAGTCCATCAGTAGATGGTCTTCTTCCCACAGAAACAGCCCAAGGAACATCAGCAGTAAAAGCATTTTCCCCTTGATACAACCAATAAGCCTCTTTTAGTTTTATAGTATTATCTGTTGCATTTTCATTTGTTAGCCAATCAAAATTTGCATATCCTGGATTTGTATTTGATTGAGAGTGATTTGCTGTATCTCCAAATGCTTTGTTATATGATAATTTTCCGTGAAAAGTTGAATTTTCATCAGCTTTATATTTTGCACCTAACCAAAGTCTATTTGTTAGAAGTGCATTATTTTTTGCTTTTGAACCATCTGCCATTTTGTATTGAATATTATCAACTTGCGTTCTATAATCAACATCCCATTTTAGATTATCACTTCCACTTTGCATTTTTGCAGTTGTTGCAGTTTTTGAAACATTTTCAAGTTTTTTTTCAATCTTTTCAATTCTTTTTTCATCAACTTTTACAACTGGTTCTTTAACTTGTTGTTCGTTTAATTTTTTTTCTAAAGCTGCAAGTTGTGCTTTTAAAAGATTTATTTGCTCTTGCATAGAAGCTGTATCATTTGCAAAAGTTGTTGTACAAAAAGATGCCACAACTGACAGTGCTATTAAACTCTTTTTCATTTTTTATCCTTTATAAATTTTTATAAAAAAAGGGTGATTTTACTCACCCTTACAAATATTAACAAGAAGGAACATTTCCTGAATCATTAGCAAATTCATAAGAGAAGTCATAAACATTCTCTAAAATAGATTCACTTAAACTACCTTTTTCAACCTTTGGACAAATTTTTATAATTTCATCTTCAAATTTTCCAGCTGTTTTTATTTCTGCCCATTCACTTTGAGAGTGTTTAGCAGCAAATTTTGCTCCATTGATTCCACAAGCTTCTTTTAATTTTTTAGAAAAAAGTTTTTGACCTTTTACTGCATCTGCACTCAAAGTTGTAGTCAAAACACCCATAGATAAACCACTAATTAATAAAATTTTTAATAGTTTCATAATTATTCTCCTAATTGAAATTTAGCTATGATTATAACCTATATAAATATAATTAATACTTATAAGAAAAAATAAACTAAGAGTGATAAGAAAATGAAATACTTTGTATTAAAAGAAATTGTAGAATTTTTGAGGAGCAATGCCCAAAATATCAAATATATAAAAAGAATTGACAACAATACTATTATAATAGAATTTAATAATAAAAATGTTATTTATTTTGATTTAACAAAGGGAAATAGTTCTATTTTTAAATCCCACAAAAATCTACTTTCAAAAAGGGATTTTAATGCACCCTTTGATATTAATTTACAAAAAAGATTTAACAATGCAAAAATTGAAAATATTGAACTTTACAACAATGATAAGGTTATAAATATCAAAGTAAACTCTTCATCTTCATATAAAAAATTAACAACTATTTTACAAATGGAATTTACAGGGAAACACACAAATATAATAATTTTAGATGAAAATAGAGTGGTAATTGAAGCACTAAGACATATTGATGAGTTTGCTTCAAGCAGAGTAGTGAAAGTTGGAGTAAAATTAGAAGAGATACCTCAACAAAATTTTGTATTTAAAGAAGATATTGTGGATGATATTGAATCTTATTTATACGAAATTTATGAAGAAAATGAATTAAAAAATCTTGAAAACTTAAAAAAACAAAAAATTCAACAAGTTTCTAAAAAAGTAAAAAAAATTGAAGATATTTTAAATGATTTACCCAAAAAAGAGGATTTAGAAAAAGAGTCCCAAGAACTTTATGAAAAAGCAAATTTAATACTTTCAAATCTACATAATATAAAACCATATCAAAAAATTTTAGAAACCTATGACTTTAAAGGGAATGAAGTAAAAATTGATTTGGAAGAAAAATCTTCACCTTCAAAGTTCTCAAATGAACTTTTTAAAAAAGCAAAAAAAGCAAAACAGAAAGCTTCAAATATTGGATTGGAAAAAGATAATCTTATAGAAAAATTAGAATTCTTGAATAGACTTATAAATAATATAAAAGTGTGTACCTCTGTGGAAGAGTGTGAATTTTTATTTCCAAAAAAAGAGAAAAATCAAATAAAAACAAAAAAATCCCAGCCTTGTGAAATATTTTTCTTTGATGGATATAAAATTCTTTTGGGAACAAGTCAAAGGGAAAATATATATTTACTTGAAAATTCAAAGGCAAGTGATTTTTGGTTTCATCTAAAAGATAGACCCTCTGCACACGTTATTGTTCAAAATGCAAAAAAAGAGTTACCATTTTCAGTAATAGAACAAGCTGCATTTTTATGTGTGAAATTTTCTGTTGATTACTCAGGAAATTATGAAATAGATTACACCCAAAGAAGAAATGTAAAAATTCAATCAGGTTGCAATGTACTTTACAACCCATATACAACCATAAATATAAATATTTAAGATAGTTTTATAAGATAATAATTTAATAAATAAATTTATTGAAAAATAATCCTATTTTTGGCTATATTTGACAAAAATGAGTCATTTGTGAGTCATTTGTCTGTTATAATGAATTTATCAAAGAAAAAAAGGAGTATTTAAATGAAGTTAAAAACTTTAGGATTAGGTGTAATTGCATCGACATTATTATTCACAGGTTGTGCTACAACTGAGTTACAAACAAATGCAAAAATGACACAAAGTGTATTTATAAATCCTGTTGCAAAAAGTAAAAGATTAATATTTGTATCAAGTAAAAATACAAGTGGTCAAAGAATAAATCTTGAAAACACTATTGTAAATGAGTTAATTGCAAAGGGATATACAATAGTTGATGATCCTGAAATGGCAACTTATGTTTTAATGATGAATATTTTATATTGTGACAAAAAACAAGAAAACAATACAGCAGCAGGTGCTGTTGGTGCAGGTGCTTTAGGAGCTGGTATAGGAGGGTACAATGGGCATAGTACAGCAGGAACAGTTGGTATTGGTTTAGGAGCAGCAGTAGTTGGAGGACTTATTGCAAAGGCAACAGAAGATACAATTTTCCAAATGCAAGTTGATATTGTAATTAGAGAAAAAGCAAAAGGTAAAGTTTATGCTTCAAATGTAAATGCTTCTGGACAAGCTAGTGTAACTGATTCTAAAAAATCAGGATTTGTTAACTCTTTTGGAGGAGCTGTTAGAGATGCGAATGCAACTGGACATTTAAACTCAAATATGGCCAATGCAAATTCTCAACAATTTGAAACAGATTATATAGAACATAAAACTATGTTATTTGCAGAAGCTACAAAAATGAATTTGACTTTAGATGAAGCAACTCCTATTTTAGAAAAACAAATTTCTAATCAAATAGCTGGTTTATTTTAAAATATAATTTAAAATAGGGATAATGTATAAAAAATACATCATCCCTAAAAAACTCCTCAAATATCTAATTAAACTTCAATAATTAAACAAAAAATTTAGCTATAATACCACATTTTTAAATCAAGGTCTTGTGAATGTTAGATGTTATAAGTGAAAGTTCTACAAGAATTAAAACTGGTATTGTTTTAATTTTGTTAATGTTAGGAATTGGTTATATTGATTCTTATTTTATATTTTGGGCAGTTTTTGGTGTTGCTTTATTAATTTCCATTTCAGAGGCTAAAAAGCTTTATGGTTTAAAAAGTGATGCTATATATGTTTATACCTCTCTTTTATGGTTAGCTGCTTATTTCTATCCAACTCCTGAAGATTTAATTTTCATTGTAGCTATTGGTTATGCTTCGCAACTAGCATATAAAAAATCTTTAAATAAAAAACTATTTTTACCACTTTTCTATCCAACAGCTTCATTTGTGTTTTTATTATCTTTATATAGTGAATATGGAGTTATGACTCTATTATGGTTGCTTGTAATCGTTGCTGGAACAGATATTGGTGCATATTTTGTAGGGAAAAGTATAGGGAAAACTCAATTTAGTGAAACAAGTCCAAACAAAACAATAGAAGGTGTGATTGGAGGAGTTGTAGTTGCAACAGTTTTAGGTTATTTTGTTGCATTAGAAGAGGTTAATTTTGTTGGAGCAATTATTGTTTCAACTATAGTTTCTTTTGCTTCAGTGTTTGGAGATTTATTTGAAAGCTACTTAAAAAGAGAAGCCGATGTAAAAGATAGTGGAAATATTCTTCCAGGTCATGGAGGAGTTTTGGATAGAATTGATGGATATTTATTTGGAGCTATTGTGATGTTAGTTCTACTTAGGATTTTAATTTGATACTTCTTGGAAGTACAGGTTCTATTGGTGTAAATACTCTAAATGTTGCAAGAAAATTTAACTTAAATGTTGAAGTTCTTGTAGCAGGAACAAATATAGAGCTTTTAAATCAACAAATAGCTGAATTTCAACCTAAAAAAGTTGTTATATCTAAAGAAGAGGATATACAAAAGGTAAATCACTCTAATATCTCTTTTGGTGAAAATGCAATTTTAGAAGCTATTGAAAACAGCACATCAAATACCGTTGTAAATGCTTTGGTTGGATTTTTAGGATTAAAACCAACTCTAAAAGCTATTGAATGTGGTAAAAAAATAGCTCTTGCAAACAAAGAATCTTTGGTCGTTGCAGGAAAATTTATAGACCAAAAGAATTTAAGTCCAATAGATAGTGAACATTTTGGGCTTTGGTATTTACTTCAAAACAAAGCTATTAATTCTATGCTTATAACAGCAAGTGGTGGTTCTTTTAGGGATTATCCTTTGGAAAAACTATCAAATGTATCCATAAAAGAGGCTCTAAATCATCCAAATTGGTCAATGGGAAATAAAATAACAATAGATAGTGCCACGATGACAAACAAAATGTTTGAATTAATAGAAGCATCTTGGTTATTTAATACCAAAAAAGTTGATGCAATAATCGAAACAAAATCCCTAATTCACGCCCTTATAAATTTCAAAGATGGAAGCACAACGGCTCACATTGCAAACGCCTCTATGCAACTTCCAATCTCCTATGCAATTTTAGGAAAAGTCGAAGAAGAGATTTTAAAACCAGTGGATTTAGTATCTATTGGAAATTTGGAATTTAAAAAAATAGAGACTCAAAGATACCCTATTTGGGAATTGAAAGATGAAATTTTAAATAATCTTGATTTAGGTGTAGTTTTAAATGCTTCAAATGAAGTGGCTGTTTCAAAGTTCTTAAATTCAGAAATTGGATTTTTAGATATTGCAAAAATCACAATGGATGCGATTAATAAATTTAACAGCGTAAAACCTTCAAATATTGAAGATATATTCCAAATAGACAAAGAAGTTAGGTTTTATTGTGGCAATTGATATATTAATTCCTTTTTTTATTTTATTAATTTTAGTTGTTTATCTAATATATACTAGAAATAAATTTGAAAAAGATGTCGTTCATTTATATGAAAATAAATTTGAAGAGTGGAAAAAACATAGTACAATAAATGAAGATAAAGAACCTCAAAAAGAGTTAGTAGGGTTGGTCTTCAGAAAAGGTTATAAAATAGATATTGAACTTTTGAATGAAGATGTTAAATCCATAATAGAAAGAGGAAAATTTGAGGTAAAAAACTCAAAGGATTAAAGATGAAAAATCTATTTATACTTCTTTTTTTAATAAATATTTTGAATGCACAAATATATAGAGATTCCTCAAGAGATGTTGTAATTGATACAAATAATAGCCTAATGTGGCAAGATGATTTAGCTGTATTAACAACATATCTAAATCACGAAGAAGCGAATAAACATTGTCAAAATTTAACTTTTGCAGGATATACAAATTGGAGAGTTCCTGATATTAAAGAATTCGAAACTGTTGTTGATAAGCTTAATGGAAGAAACTATATAAATGTAGCTTTTAAATTTAATGTTCCAGATGGTTATTGGGCATTCAAACCCCATACTAGAACTTTTTGGTACTATGCAGATTATATGAATTTTGTAAGTGGAACACCATACTATGATAATAGAAAAAAGAAAAAATATGTTAGATGTGTTAGAAATAACTAAAAAGGATTTTTATTGAATAAAAGAGTTTTAATACTTCACGGTTTAAATGGAAGTGATTTCCCCCACTGGCAAGCACAATTAGCAAGTGATTTAATAAAAGAAAACTACACGGTTTCATTTCCTACTCTTCCATCAAAAAATAATCCAAAACTTGATGAGTGGAAAGCTTTTTTAAAAAAAGAGATTGAACATTTTAAACCTAATATTGTAGTTTGTCACTCTTTGGCGAATATTCTATGGTTCCATATTTGTGATGAACTTGATATAAAGTTAGATAAATTAATGCTTGTTGCACCTGTTAGAAATGAAGTTTTAGAAGATGCAAAAACATTTTTTCCATATCCAATAGCAAAAGATTTAAAATCCCGTGAGATTATTATGGCAGCTTCAACAAATGACCCATATATGAGCATTGAAGAGGCTATTTATCTTCAATCAAAACTAAATATTGGTATGAAAATAATGGAAAATGCTGGGCATATAAATACAGCTTCTGGATTTGGAAAACTTGATTGTGCATTGGATTGGATAAAAAGAGTTGAAGAGTGTGAAATAAATCAAGAAGGAAAAGAGTCTTGATTTTAAGTATCGAAAGTTCTTGTGATGATAGTTCAATAGCTATAACAGAGATTCATACAAACAAACTAATTTTTCACAAAAAAATATCACAAGAACTCCAACATAGCCTTTATGGTGGTGTTGTACCTGAACTAGCAGCTCGTCTTCATATTGAAGCACTACCAAAAATCCTTGAAGAGTGTAAGGAATATTTTCCTAAACTAAAAGCAATAGCAGTTACAAACGCCCCAGGACTTAGTGTTACTCTTATGGAAGGTGTAACAATGGCAAAGGCTTTAAGTATTGCTTTAAATCTTCCTTTAATTGCTGTAAATCACCTAAAAGGTCATATTTATTCACTTTTTATTGAAAAAGATGAAATATTACCAATGACAATTTTATTGGTTTCAGGTGGACATACACAAATCATTGAAGCAAAAAGTTTGAATGAAATGAAACTAATTGCAAGTACAATGGATGACAGTTTTGGAGAGAGTTTTGATAAAGTTTCAAAAATGTTAAATCTTGGTTATCCAGGTGGTCCAATAGTTCAAGAGTATAGTTTAAAGGGAAATGACAATAGATTTGATTTACCAATACCACTTAGTCAAAGCCCAAAAATAGAGTTTTCATATTCAGGGCTTAAAAATGCAGTTAGACTTGAAATTGAAAAATTAGAAAATAGTGAAAATGGTATTTGTGAACAAGATAAATATGATATTTGTGCCTCTTTTCAGAAAACTGCTGTTTTACATATTATGCAAAAGTTAAAAAAACTATTCAAACAAAATCCTCCAAAAAATTTTGCAATAGTAGGCGGAGCTAGTGCAAATATACACTTAAGAACTCAACTTGAAGAGTTATGTAAAACATATAATACAACTTTGTATTTAAGTGAATTAAAATATTGCAGTGATAATGCAGCAATGATTGGAAGAGTTGCAGTAGAGCAATATAAAAATGGTGATTTCATATCTATTGAAGAGATTGATATTCAAACTAGAATAAAGGAATTTTGATGAGTTTAGCAGATAAATTAGCATTTGGTATGGGTTCAAAACTTGAAGGAAACAGTTTTGATACAAGCAAAGAAGATAAAAAAAATCCAAAAAAAGATAATGGAAAGATTATTCCAAAAAATCAACATCAACTTGTATTTACCTATGAAAAAAGAAATGGAAAACCAGTAACACTTGTGGGAAGATTTAATATAAGTCTTGATGAAAAAAAAGAGGTTCTTAAACTTTTAAAGAAAAAACTAGCTTGTGGAGGAGCCATTAATGAAGAGTGGTTGGAACTTCAAGGTGATGTAAAAGAAAAGATAAAAACCGTTTTAGAAGCTGATGGTTGGAAATTTAGAAAATAAATTTAGATTAGAAGTAGTCCCTTAAAATGGGACATTTTTAAGGAGTAGATATGCAAAAAGTTTTTGATGAAGTAAATTCACTAGACAAAAGATGTTATGAAAAGTTTTTGTTGAATGAAGATATTTTGATGGAACACGCTTCCAACTCCATAGCCTCTTATATAACTCAAAATTTATCCCATAAAAAATCTATTTTAATTGTTTGTGGAAGTGGAAACAATGGAGCAGATGGATTAGCTCTTGCAAGGCTTTTATACAAAAAATTTGATATAAAAATATTTTTAACAAATCCTTGCAAATCCTTTATGGCAAAAATTCAATATGAGAGAGTTAAAACTCTTGAAATAGAGTTTGTAAGTGATATTTTTGAAGCAGATATTTTTGTAGATTGTATATTTGGAACAGGTTTAAATAAACCTTTAGATGAAAATATAAACAACATAATAAATAAACTAAACTCCTTTAATGGAGTTAAAATAGCTTGTGATATTCCAAGTGGAATAAATCAAGTTGGACAAGTTGAAAGTGTAGCTTTTATATCTGATGTAACACTTACAATGGGTGCTTTAAAAACTTCCCTTTTTAGTGATGTTGCTAAAGATTATGTGGGTGAAATAATTGTTTGTGATTTGGGTGTTCAAAGGGAAATTTATGAAATAGATTCAAATAAATATCTATTAGAAAAAAGCGATATGAATCTTCCTTTTAGAAACAGAAAAAATGCCCACAAAGGAAGTTTTGGACACTTAAATATTATAGCTGGAACAAAAAAGGGTGCTGCAATTATCTCTGCTAAAGCTGGTTTTTCTTTTGGTGCTGGACTTGTAAGTGTGGTAGGACATGAAAATCTAAATCTTCCTGAATATATTATGGAGAGCCATTTTATAAGTGAAAATTGCACTGCAATAGCTATTGGAATGGGGCTTGGAATTTTTGAAAATGATGAAATTAAAAAAATCTTACAAAAAGATATTCCACTCATAATCGACGCTGATCTTTTCTATGATAAATTAATTTTAGAAGTTTTAGAAAAAGAGGTCGTTTTAACTCCTCACCCAAAAGAGTTTTGCTCACTTTTAAAACTTTGTAATATTGCTGATATTTCTGTTGAAGAGTTACAAAATAATAGATTTTTATATGTGGATATTTTTTGTAAAAAATATCCACAACCTGTTTTATTATTAAAAGGGGCAAATGTCATAATTGCACAAAATGAAAAACTATATATAAATAGTTTTGGCACACAAGCTTTAAGCAAAGGTGGAAGTGGTGATGTTTTAAGTGGACTTATTGGTTCACTTTTAGCTCAAAAATATTCTCCATTAGAAGCCACAATAACTGCAAGTTTGGGCCATACTTTTAGTGCAGAAAATCACAAAAAAAATAACTACTCTTTAACTCCTGAAGATATAATAGATGGTATAAAAGAGTTATGAATCCTACAATAGTTCAAACAACTTGTGCAACAAAAGAAGAGGCTAGAAAAATAGCAAAATCTTTGATAGAAGCGAAACTTTCAGCTTGTGTTCAAATGTATGAAATAGAGTCTTTTTACAACTGGAAAAACGAGTTTTGTTGTGATAATGAAACACTTTTAAATATTAAAACTACAAAAGAAAATTTTGAAAAAATCAAAAGCAAAATAAAAGAATTACATAGTTATGATTTGCCCGAAATTATTCAATTGGACATAACAAATACAAGTGAAGAATATTTAAAATTTATAAAGGATAATACAATATGAATGATATTTTAAAAATTGGTAAATATGAATTTAATAGCAGATTAATCGTTGGAAGCGGTAAATACAAAGATTTTCAAACTACAAGAGAGGCAACACTAGCAAGTGGTAGTGAATTAATTACTGTTGCAATTAGAAGAGTAAACATTACAAACCCTCATGAAGAAAATCTACTTGATTACTTCAAAGACACAAATGTAAAACTTCTGCCAAATAGTGCAGGATGTTTCACAGCAGATGAAGCTATTACAACTTTTAGACTTATGAGAGAAGCTACAGGAATTGATATTATAAAACTGGAAGTTATAGGTGATGCTCAAAAGACTTTATATCCAGATGTAATAGAGACTATAAAAGCTTGTGAAATTTTGAAAAAAGATGGATTTACAATTATGGCTTACACAAGTGATGATCCAATAATTGCAAAAAGATTGGAAGATGCTGGAGCTGATGCTATTATGCCTCTTGCAGCTCCTATTGGTTCAGGACTTGGTATTCAAAACAAATATAACATTGCATTTATAAGAGATGCTGTAAAAGTTCCAGTTATTGTTGATGCGGGTGTTGGTTGTGCAAGTGATGCAAGTATTGCCATGGAGCTTGGAGCAGATGCAGTTTTAACAAACACAGCAATTGCTTGTGCAACAAATCCAATACAAATGGCTGAAGCTATGAAATATGCTGTAATTGCAGGAAGAATGGGTTATAAAGCAGGAAGAATTCCAAAAAAACCTTATGCAACAGCTAGTTCACCTATTGATGGATTAATACAATTTTAAATTATTTCAAAGAAATTTTGAAAAAAAACAAAATTTCTTTGAAAAACCCTTGACAAATCACTTTAAACTTAATATAATTCCGTCCACTTTTTGAAAAACTTAATTTTGTCGGGGCGTAGCGCAGTCTGGTTAGCGCACCTGGTTTGGGACCAGGGGGCCGGAGGTTCGAATCCTCTCGCCCCGACCATTTCGAATAAAACATTTTAATTATGGTAGGTATAGCTCAGTCGGTTAGAGCATCGGGTTGTGGTTCCGAGGGTCGTGGGTTCGAGCCCCATTACCTACCCCATTTTATTTTTTACTGCTTCCATAGCTCAGCTGGATAGAGCAACGCCCTTCTAAGGCGTAGGCCGTACGTTCGAATCGTACTGGGAGTACCACTTTTTTGTCTAGCTAACAAGCTAGATTTTTTTTATAAAAAATACGCGGATGTGGTGAAATTGGTAGACACGCCAGACTTAGGATCTGGTGCTTAACGGTATGAGAGTTCGAGTCTCTCCATCCGCACCATCTATAAAAAGGGCTTTAGCACTACTTTTTGTTTTTCTAAAAGAAAATCAACCAAATATTTTTACTACATTTTTACTACAGTACCACAGCTTTAAAATCAAATAAATTTTTACTACTAATTAATTTTATTAAGTATATTTATCGATTATTACAAATAATATATTTCATATTGTTTCTTTCTTTTTCAAATTTGTTCAAAATATATCTTTTTTCTATAAAAATTCTTTTATTTACAATCCTATAAAAAACATCTATACTAGCTTTATAAATATTTAGAGCTTGGTAGGCGTACAATCTTGCTTGATGTTTGTCCTCTCGATAAACTATTAAGCTCTAAGTATTTATTATTAGATTGTACACCTACCAAATCTACAATCTAACTTTATTTACTAATCAAATTATTTTAATTTAAAATATAAAAAACTACTTTATTGTGTGGAGAATATTTTTATGTTTGGAAAAAGGAGATAAATAATAGCCCGAGTGAGTTTGGCGACCGACCGAGCTATTAAATAATAGACTGCAAGTATAACAAAAAACTACCATCATATCAATATTTTTTTAAATTATTAAGCAACTTAATCGTTGAGAATAAAATATTGTCCATATACTCTGATAGGCATAATCTCTTGTGTCTGGTGAAGTAGCCATCTTTGGGGCTTATTCTAGTTATATAGTATCCCAAAATAACGCCGTTTGGTGAACAAATAAAAAAGAGGCACTACGGTGTGTGCAGAAATTTGGAAACAAATGACTAGGGACAGAACTCTCTTTAAAGCAAGAAGTGGACTACATGCAGATATGGCGTAGTGATTGATACTAGATTCTCGACCAAGCTTGAGGTAACTTTTGCTAAGTCTAATTATTAATCTTACTTTGATTTAATACTCATTGATATAATATAAATTGGATATGTAAAATATATGGTATCGCATTACCCACTATGAAATCTCGCTAGTATGAGCATGAAAAAATACTGGCTTAAGCGACGACGGCTCATTCTAAGGGTTATTTTGTCAAAAAACTTGGTTTTAAAAAAGCCAAGTTTTCTTCCACTTCCTCGGGTCTAAATCCAGAGTTATTAAAATTTTTAAAATAAATTTAACTAATTTTAAGTTTTTTTATATATAATCACAACCTAAATTTATTGCTTCCATAGCTCAGCTGGATAGAGCAACGCCCTTCTAAGGCGTAGGCCGTACGTTCGAATCGTACTGGGAGTACCACTTTTGAGCGGGAGTAGCTCAGTTGGCTAGAGCTTCTGCCTTCCAAGCAGATTGTCGCGAGTTCGAGTCTCGTCTCCCGCTCCAATGTAAATTCAATTAATCACAATACTTTTTTCTTTAAAATCTTCAATAACTCTTATCTATATTTAGATAAAATAAATAATAATTTAATACATACAATCTTTAAGGCATATATTTAATGACAATAATAGAAATAGAAAATAGTTTAAATACTTTAATATCAAACTTCAACAAAGAAACTTTCATTTTTGATTTACTTTTATCTTATGGAACACCAAAATCAACTATCAAAAGATTGATTGGAAGTGACCATGATAAATTAGCTTCAAATGGAGAATTGATTGTTAGAAAAAAACTATTTTTTAAAGTAGCTAATGAAAATCTCCATTCTATAATTGATGAATTAAAAACACAAAAAGAAGTTACAAAACATAGTCCTAGATTTATAATAGTTACAGATTTTGAGACACTTTTGGCTTATGACACAAAAACATCTGATACTCTTGATACAGAGCTTTTAAATATTGTTAATCATTATGATTTTTTCTTACCACTTGCAGGAATGGAAAAAGCAAACTTCCAAGATGAAAATCCAGCTGATGTAAAAGCCTCTTTAAAGATGGCAAAACTTTATGATGAACTTCAAAAAAACAATCACTTTGAATCAAATGAAGATATTCACTCTTTATCTTTAAATGTATTTTTAACAAGACTCTTATTTTGCTATTTTGCAGAAGATACAAATATCTTCCCTGATAATATTTTTACATCTTCTATCTCTTTTCACACTTCACTTGATGGAAGTGATGTTGATAGTTATATGGAACGACTATTTAAAATATTTAATACACCTCAAGATCAAAGAGAAAAAAATACACCTGAGTATTTACAAAAGTTTCCTTATGTAAATGGGGGATTATTTAGAGATACTTTAAAAGTGCCTACATTTACAGCAAAATCAAGAAATATTTTAATAGAAATCGGTCAACTTCAATGGTCACAAATAAATCCTGATATTTTTGGAAGTATGATACAAGCAGTTGTAACACCTGATCATAGGGGAAATATGGGAATGCACTATACAAGTGTACCAAATATCATGAAAGTAATAGAACCTCTTTTTTTAGATGAACTATATCTTGAATTTGAAAAGGCCTATGAAAATAAATCAAAACTTCAAAGCTTACTAAATAGACTAACTAAACTCAAAATATTTGACCCTGCATGTGGAAGCGGAAACTTCCTAATTATCGCATATAAGAAACTGAGAGAACTTGAAATAAGTATCTTAAAACGAATAGATAGTTTAAGTGGGCAAATGAGTTTTGCATTTAGTGAAATAAAACTAACTCAATTTTATGGAATAGAACTAGATGACTTCGCCCATGAAGTGGCAATATTATCACTTTGGTTAGCAGAACATCAAATGAACCTAGAATTTTATAAAGCATTTGGAAGAACAAGCCCATCTTTACCACTACAAAATGGTGGAAATATAGTTCATGGAAATGCCACAAGATTGGATTGGGAAAAAGTTTGTCCTAAAAATGATGGGGATGAAATTTATATTTTGGGGAATCCACCATATTTAGGTTCAAGAAATCAAGAAAAAGTGCAAAAAGCTGATATGGAATTTGTATTTAAAAAAGATTATAAAAGCTTGGATTATATCGCTTGTTGGTTTTATTTGGGAAGCCAATATATTAGAAGTATAAATGCAAAGCTTGCATTTGTAAGCACAAATTCAATTTCTCAAGGCGAACAAGTAGCACTTACATGGCCACAGGTTTTAAAAAATGATTTAGAGATTTACTTTGCTCATCAATCTTTTAAATGGCAAAATAATGCAAAAGATAATGCGGGTGTTACAGTTGTTATTATTGGGTTGTCTAATATCTCAAAAAATAAAAAATATCTTAA
>JBBITK010000001.1:49887-82356 GCA_037440805.1 Arcobacter sp.
AATCCATATTTAGCAAGTGGTAATACAATTTATGTTCAAAGAAGTCCTAAACCAATTTTTGACTTACCTGAAATGCTTTATGGGAATATGCCATTAGAGGGAACATTTCTAAGATTTACAGAAGATGAGAAAAATAGATTTGAAGATAATGAACCTGGTATATCTAAATTTATTAAGAAGGTCATTGGTGGAGAAGAACTACTAAGAGGGCTTAAAAGATATTGCTTTTGGATTGATAATGAAGATTTAGACGAAGCATTAAGTTTTAACGAGATTGCAAGACGAGTTGAACAAGTTAAAAATTTTCGAGTAAATGGTGGAGATGTTGCAAGAACTTTGGTGAACCGATCACATCAATTTAGATACAGAACTATTGCCAAAGAGTCTATGATAGTTCTGCCTTGTACATCTTCAGAAACAAGACAGTATATCCCTAGTCAATATTTTGATAATAGTTACATTTCACTTAATTCTACTCAAATAATATATGATGCTGAACCATGGATATTTGGAGTTATATCTTCACTTATGCACATGGCTTGGGTAAGAGCAGTTGGCGGAAGCTTAGAAACAAGGATTAGATATTCATCTGTACTTTGTTATAACACTTTTCCATTCCCAAACATCTCACAAAAACAAAAAGATGAAATCACCGAGTTTGTATTTGCTATTTTAGATGAAAGAGAAAAACATAGTCAAAAAACATTAGCCCAACTCTATGACCCAGACAAAATGCCAGAAGGTCTGAAAAAAGCCCACCATAATTTAGATATTGCAATAGAACAATGCTATCGCCCAAAACCATTTGAAAGCGATGAAGAAAGACTTGAATACCTTTTTAAAATGTATGAAGAGATGACTAGTAAAGAGGGGAAATAATGAGAAAAAATAGCAATATAACATTTTCTGCATTTCAATTGATTGTTGATGAGAAAACTCCAAATATTAAAGAATTTTTAGAATATCAAGAAGAACAATATAATACGAAAGAAAATATCTATAGAATCACTACTCAAAAAATAGATAACAAATATTATTGGATTTATATGGAATATGGTGGAGAATTACCATATGGTGAAAAAGTATACGATAAAGAAAAATCAGAAATATTAAATAATCCAAGAACAAAGAGTCAAGCTGAGTTAAATAAGCAACTTTTTTGCCTTTATGATTTTGAATTAAATACTTTTTATATTTCTGATGGAAGAAAAAAAAGTTTTCTTGAAGAATACTTAAAACATAAATTGTCAAAAGACATTGTAATTAAGAGATTTTTTAAAAGTCCTCAAGAATTTATTGATTATGTTAAAACAATAGAAAATATAAGTTTTACATCAAAAAATAATCTTTTTTCTATTAATAATGATATGTTTGAAGATTCAAAAGATATATTTGGACTAGGGCAACCAGAAAATTTTAGAATGGATATTGCATATAATGGAAGAAAAGTTACAGAAAATTTCAAAACAAAATTTTTTAATCTTTTGTCAAAGAAAAATAATAGTGAAATACAATCTTTAGTATGTATTGGAAAAGATGATAATAAAATGGAAGCAATTTTTGATATTTCTAGTTTTACAAAAACTGTTTCTTTAAGTTTAAAGAAAGATGAACTTGGTAGATATGAACAAAATGCAGTAAAACAAAATTTGTTGAATGTATTTGAGGAACAAAATAATGTATAGTAAACATATAAAATATTTAGTTTTTATAGCAATAAGTATTTTTGGGATACTGTTTTTAATAGATATTTCTATTAACGAATCATTAATGCAGAATTTTATCACTTTTCTTTCAATAACATTTGGTTTTTACATGACAAGTTTATCCATTTTGTATAATTCAAAATATATAAAAAGATTATATGATGAAATCGATCCTAAAAAATCAACTCAGAGGAAAATACATACTTTAAAAAGTTATTTTAACTCTAGTGCGTACTGGTCTTTATTTTCAATAGGCATGTTAATGATATATTCTTTACTTACAAACGTGCAAAATAATATTTTGATATTAAATTCTTTTTATGAAAGTATTTTGGTATCAGTTGTTTTTGTGAATTTTATTTTTATTTTTTTATTATTCAAAGTTTTTGTAAATGGATTGATTGAAGAAGCAAAGAATATTTCAAAATGACATATTTTCTAAATAAATTAATTTTTTTTAGTATTATAAATGAAAAATTAGTAGAGGTAAAAGATGAACTCAAATAATAAATACAATATGTTAGTAGAAAAAATAGCTAATTCAAAAGATAAAGATATTTATCCAAAAACTTTTGGAATGAATTATCAAGAATTTAAAGCTATTATTGATGAAATTGAAAAAGATGGTTTATTTGAAAAAGGATGGTGGGCTTTAGATGGATTCTATATATTTAATTCATTAACATTTAAAGGTCGTAGCTTTATTGAAAATAATGACAAAAAAGAGTATCACAAGATAGAAAAAACAGAAATAAATTATCATCATAATATTAGTGTTGGAGGAGATAATAATGGAAATATTATCTCGGGGAATAATAATATTATAAATTCTGAATTTGATAAAAAATTTCATGAATTAATAACGGCTATTAATAATTCAAATATACAAGATAAACAATTGATACTTGAAGAATTAAACAATAATAAAAATAATGAAATTTCATTTAAAAAATCTTTAGGAACAGTTGTAACAAAAGGTGCTGAAGTTGCTTCTATTGTATCAGCTGCTATAGCATTATTAAGCTTGTGAGAAAATTTAATTTAAAAGGATATATATATCATGAAAGTTTCAGAACTAATTAACAAACTTCAATCACTTCCTGCGAATGCAGATATTTTATGTTATACGGAAGATGTGGCATTTCAAAAAGAAGGACACATTTTTTGTTTATTGGATATTGAGGAAGTAATTGTTTCAGATGCAACAAAAGTTCGTATAAATCATGAACCATCTTTAAAACTAGGAAAATCTGAAAATTCAGAGCAACATGTTCTAATCTCAGTTATTACAGACTTTTAGATTTTTAATGTCTTTTAGTTTTTGAAAAAAGTATTTTTTTATTTGATGGCTAGTAAGATAAAATCGATAATAGCAGAGATATTCAAGTACTGTTTGATAGAACTTTATCAATTGAAAATGGCAATTTTGCGGTATCTAATGATAAAATTGGTGCTTAAAATAAAGCTCTATTAGTGGCACAAATAGAAAATAATTTCAAAAGAAAATGAGATTAAATAAAGAATTATAAGGAATAGCGGTGAATATAAAAGATTTTAAAGCAGGAACACTTAGACAAGAATACCAATATAAAAGTTTTATACCTGAAATGATAAATCATACATTTACATGGGATGACCCACAAATCAATACTATGCTTGAAGATGCTACAAGAGCATTAGGAGAACTAAATGCTTTTACAATGATAGTTCCAAATGTAGATATATTTATACAAATGCATATCACTAAAGAAGCAAATACTTCAAGTAAGATAGAAGGTACTAAAACAGAAATGGATGAAGTACTTATATCAAAAGAGCAAATAGACCCAGAAAAAAGAGATGATTGGCAAGAAGTAAGAAACTATATTGATGCAATGAATAATGCAGTAAAAGAGCTTGAAACATTGCCTATTTCGAATCGTCTTATCAAAAATATTCATGGAATACTATTAAATAGTGTAAGAGGTGAGGCAAAACAGCCAGGAGAGTTTAGAAAATCTCAAAATTGGATAGGTGGAGCTAGTCTATCAACAGCTTATTTTATACCACCACATCATAATGAAGTTAATGAACTGATGAGTGATTTAGAAAAATTTTTACATAATGAAGAAGTTTTTGTACCACATCTTATTAAAATTGCAATTGCTCATTATCAATTTGAAACAATACATCCATTTTTAGATGGGAATGGAAGAATAGGAAGACTTTTAATAACTTTATATTTAGTAAGTAATGGACTACTTAAAAAGCCATCTTTATACTTATCTGATTTTATTGAAAGAAATAAATCAGTTTACTATGAATCACTTACTAGGGTTAGAACCGATAATGATTTGATTCATTGGATTAAATTCTTCCTTGAAGCAGTGATTGTTACAGCAAATAGTGGAGTGAAAACATTTCAAGATATTTTGAGTTTGAAACAGGAGATGGATACAATAGTTGTAAGTTTTGGTAAAAAAGCACATAATGCAAGTAAACTTTTAGAATACTTATATCAAAGACCTATTATCTCAATTAGTGATATTATAGAACCATTGGAAGTAAGTAAGCCTACAGCAAATTCATTAGTAAAAGAGTTTGAAGAAAAAGGTATTTTAAAAGAGATTACGGGATATGAGAGAAATAAACTATTTGCTTTTGATAGGTACTTAAGTATTTATAGTCAAAGTTAGGGCTGTAATTTTAACTAAGGAATTTTATAGTTAAAGTTGGTGCACCAAATTTAACTAAGGAATTTTATAGTTAAAGTTAGCATAGATTTTTAAACTAAAGATGAATATATAAATAGTGCAACTGATGGTTGCACAAATTGTTGTGACAGTGTAGCAACAATTACAAAATAATTTTGAATAAGATTTAAATAGTTCATTGACTATAATATATTGGGAAATAGGTAATAAAATTAATCAAGATATTCTCAAAATCAAAGAGCTGAATATGCTAAAGAGATTGTCGTAACAATGTCACGATAATTGTAAGATAATTACATATTTAGTTAAATTTGAAAAAGCTAAAAAAGCAGATTTTGAGAAATTACTCTTAGACAAATTACCAGATGTTTTAGATGAAAAACAAAAGAAAAACAAGATAAAAAATATCTTACAAAAACTCCGAATAAACGGTGAAATCGAAACTATTGGATATTATCTAAAGTAAAAAAAGTTTAGACACTTTTAGACGATTATTTAGACAATTTAAAGATAACTTAAAAAGGAAACAAAGTGACAAACATCATAGAAGTAAACTACCATCAAACAGGAGAGAGTAAAAAAACAAACTCTTTTGGTATGAGAGATATGCAAGAAAAAGCATTTAATGCAAGAAATGAAAAATATGTTTTATTAAAAGCTCCACCAGCATCAGGTAAATCAAGAGCTTTGATGTTTATAGCTTTGGATAAACTTTACCATCAAGGTATTAAAAAAGTTATTGTTGCTGTTCCTGAAAGATCTATTGGTGGTTCATTTGGTTTGACTGATTTAAAAAAAGATGGATTCTTTGCTTCTTGGGAACCAAATCCTATTTATAATCTTTGTATGGCAGGTGGTGAAAAAAGTAAAGTTGATGCTTTTAAAAGATTTATGCAAAGTGATGAAAAGATTTTGATTTGTACTCATGCAACTCTAAGATTTGCATTTAAAGAACTTGATGAATCTAACTTTGATAATTGTTTATTAGCTATTGATGAGTTTCACCATGTATCAGCTGATGGAGATAATCAATTAGGTGAATTGATTCGATCTATCATACAAAACTCAACTGCACATATAGTTGCAATGACTGGTTCATATTTTAGAGGTGATAGCGTACCTGTACTTCTTCCTGAAGATGAAAGTAAATTTTCAAAAGTTACATATAACTATTATGAACAGTTAAATGGTTATGAACATCTTAAATCTTTAGGTATTGGGTATCACTTTTATCAAGGAAAATATACAAGTGCTATAGCAGATATTCTTGATACAGATAAGAAAACTATTCTTCATATTCCAAATGTAAACTCAGGAGAATCTACAAAAGACAAACTTAAAGAAGTAGATACGATTTTAGATATTATTGGTGAAGTTGTACAAACTACAGAAGATGGAATTATTATCTTAAAACGACATGGTGATGGAAAAATCTTAAAAGTTGCAGATTTAGTAAATGATGATTCAAAGGTTAGAGAAAAAGTTGTAAATTATCTTAGAAACATCACAAGCGTTGATGATATGGACTTGATTTTAGCTCTTGGTATGGCAAAAGAAGGATTTGACTGGCCGTATTGTGAACATGCTTTAACAGTTGGATATAGAAGTTCATTAACTGAAATTATTCAAATCATAGGAAGAGCAACAAGAGATAGTGATAATAAAACACATGCTCAATTTACAAATCTAATAGCACAACCAGATGCTCAAGATGTGGAAGTAAAACTATCTGTAAATAATATGCTAAAAGCAATTACAGCATCACTGCTGATGGAACAAGTTTTAGCTCCAAATTTTAAATTTAAACCTCGATTTGAAGGAGATGAAACTCCACCACAAAAAGGTGAACTAAAAATAAGAGGATTTAAACTAGCTTCTAGTAAAAGAGTTGAAGATATAATAGAATCAGACTTAAATGATTTAAAAGCAACTATTTTACAAGATGAACAAATGATAAAAGCAATTCCTGGAAATCTTGATGCTGAAGTTATAAATAGAGTTTTAATACCAAAAATTATAAAGATAAAATATCCAGATTTAACAGATAGTGAAGTAGAAGAAGTTCGTCAGCACGTGGTAGTTGATAGTGTAATTAAAAATGGACAAATTATAGAAAATGGTGATAAAAAGTTTATCAAAATGGCTGATAAGTTCGTAAATATTGATGAACTTCATATTGATTTAATAGATCAAGTAAATCCATTTCAAAGAGCTTTTGAGATTTTATCAAAATCCGTAACTACTCATGTATTAAAACTAATCCAAGAAAGTATAGAATCAACAAGAATAGAAATGACTCCTGAAGAAGCAGTAATTTTATATAAAAAAATTCCTGCTTTTAAAAGTGAACATGGAAGAATGCCTGATATTAGTAGTATTGATTTTAATGAAAAAAGAATGGCAGAATCTTTGATTTATCTAAATAAATTAAGACAAGAAAGAGCAAATGCAAATGCATGAATTTTCCCTTGAAGATATATTATCAAATGACCCATTAGGTATTTTAGCAGAAGCAAAACCTAAAGCAAAATCAATAAATGAAGATGATAGATTAATCGCTAGTTTTGAAGAGATAAATAGTTTTATTGAAACAAATGGACATGAACCAAAAAAATCAACAAATATGAGTGAAAGAACTCTTTATTCAAGGCTTCAAGGGATTAAAGACAATCCAGAAAAGATTGAGTATTTAAAGCCTTATGATAGGTTTAATCTTCTAAAAGTAGTTGAGATTAATAGTATAGATGATATTTTAAATGATGATGCCTTTGGTTTATTAAGAGATGATAAAGATGATATTTTTACATTAAAACATATTCCAAAATCAAAAGAAACAAATATGCCTGAATATGTGGCATCAAGAAAACCTTGTAAAGATTTTGAGAAATATGAACATCTATTTAAAGATTGCCAAGAAGATTTAAGAACAGGGAAAAGAAAAGTTGTTAAATTCCAAAATGAACAACAAATAAAAAAAGGATATTACTTTATACTAAAAGGTGTATTGCTTTATGTAAAAAATGTTGGAGAAACTATTAAAAGTAGTGGAAAAGCAAATGCTAGGTTAGAACTTATTTTTGAAAATGGAACACAATCAGATATGCTTCTTAGGTCATTAAGTGCTGAACTTTATAAGCATGGTAAACGAGTTAGTGAATATGATGAAGCTAATTTAGAAGGACTTTATGAAGTGAATGAAAAAGATGAGAAAAGTGGATATATCTATATCTTAGAATCAAAAAGTCAAGATGAAAAAATATCAACAATAAAAAATCTTTATAAAATTGGTTATTCAACCACTGAAGTAAAAGATAGAATCAAAAATGCAATAAATGAACCTACATATCTAATGGCACCTGTTAGAATTGTAGCTGTGTATGAAACTTACAATATGAATACTCAAAAATTTGAACAATTAATCCATAAATTTTTTGGAAAAGTTTGTTTAAATATAGATATTTTTGGAAATGACAATAAAAGATATACTCCAAGAGAGTGGTTTATTGTTCCTTTTGAAATAATAGAAAGAGTTGTTGAACTTATCATTAGTGGTGATATTGTTGGTTATAGGTATGATGAAGAGAATGAAGAATTGAAGTTAATATGAGAGATATATTAGTTATGAAAAGTATAATTTGCATATTAATATTTTTTAAATAAGAGGGTGATAAATTCATAAAATACAATACATTAATTCTTTTATTTTATAAGTACTGTAGATTTTTTTAATGAAGATTAAAAGAAGCTTTAAATTTATAATTTAAAAGCTCACTCTTTTGTTCCATAATTCTTTTATCTTTGTGGAACTTTAGAGTTTTTATTTTTTAACACTAAAGATTTAGAAACATCTTTTAATTAAGGCTTTTATGATAGTTTAATAATAGTTAAAATTGTTCGGCAATCACTATTAAAGTCTTAATATATAATTATTACCAGAAACATAGAATTTCTAATAGTCCATAGAGTTATTTTATAAATATATCTTTTCTGTTAAATGAATATGTACCTTTATTATCTTTTTTTAAAATATTTTTCCTAATGAACATATTAATAAGAATTCCAGATCTTAAATTTATTTCTTTTTTATCTTCTAACTCAAATAATATAGTTTTAAGGTTTCTTATTTCTTCTATCGTAATTATGTTTTTGTTTTTAAAATCTTTATATATTAAAATTAATAAATCTATTATTGCTCCTAAATAAGTAAATTCCCTTTGGTCATTCAATAAATCTATGACATCTTTTGTGAGATTTTTGAAGAGAAAAGTATAATAATAACGTCCAATAATCCTTAGAGATAAATCAATAGAATATCTTTCCTTTTCTGAATAATTTTTATAATTATTCAATATTTCTAACTCCACTAATTCATTTGGTACAACATCATTTAAATATTTTGAATTACAATTTAGACAAAAATCATAATATTTATATGTCTCAGTATTGCAGTTTCCACAATAATCAAAATCTAATCTTTTGGAATAATTAAATTCTTCTTTTAATAAAATATTTGAATAAAGTACACCTGATTTTAAATCTCTTGAACTCATTTTAATATAAGCTAAGTTTTTTCTTTTAAAATACTCACTCAATAAAACATTTATAAAAGTTTCTGTTTTAGTGTTTAAAAAAAAGTATTTAGAAGAATAATATAATGAATTATCTAAAAAATTAATTGTTTCATAATTACTCACTAACTGGTCATAGAATCTATCTGCACTAGTGTCAATATTTTCTTTAATTTTATTATCTGTTAAATCTGATTCTAATAAAATTTGTTCAAAATTTGTTTTCCCAAATGAAAGTAATATTTCTGGAATAATTACAATAGTTTGTGTTGTTGACCTAGAATATGCAACATAAAGTTCATTAAAATCTTTTTTATTTACAGAAGCTAAAATAAATATCACGATAGGCTTTTCCATTCCTCTATATTTTTTTACAGTTTGTACTTTGATATCATTATATTTATAAGACTCAATATTTCTTCCCTCTGATGAAGGAATCAAAATTACAATATCTTCTTTTTTTATACCTCTGTTTAACAAGTCATTAATATTATCTTCAACAGATTTTCTAGGATTATTAGTAATCATTTCTTTTAAATCTAAATTATCTAAAGTTCTTGGCGTTGTTTGTTGAATAGATGAATCAAAAATTTCTAATAAACGTTTATAAACTTTAAAAGGAGATCTATAATTAACAGAAAGTGTTACTTCATCATCGAAATGAAAGATTTTACTCATTTGTAGATTAGTAATATTACCTTCATTTGCAAATGATTGTAATTCATCTGAAAAAATAAATATTTTTTTATTTTTAAAATGCTCACTTAATAAATTAAGCCAAATAGCAGCAAAAGACTGTGTTTCATCAATTATTAAAACATCATATTCATTTTGATTGATTTTTATTAAATATTCTAATATTTCTTTTTCACATGATATAGAATCATTTTTGCCAACAAAGGAGGCAAATTCTCTTAAATATTGATGAAATCGTAAAGGAGTAAGATATTCATTATCCTTTAATTCTTCATCAATTATCTGACTTAATTCAACATTAAATGTTAAAAAAAGTACTTTTTCTTTTCTCTCTTGCAATAATCTTGCTAAAATTATAGCTATAATAGTTTTTCCTGTACCTGCTCTCCCCGAAACAAAGAATCTTTTACTTTTTAAAATTTTTGTTAATATATCTGTCTGCTTTTCTGATAATCTTAGCCAGTTTTTATTGTCAAATTCAATTTTATGATTTAAAGGATCAATTATTGATTCTGGTATTAATTTTTCTCGAATTAAATTTATATTTTTTTTAATATTTGAAACATATATATTTTTATTCTTATAATTATTTTTCCAAAATTCAAAAGTTTCTAATATTTTAATTTCTAAAGTTTCTAAATCACCAATATCAAATGTAATTTCTTTTCTGAAATCCTCATAAGGCGGTTTTTTTGAGTCAGGAAAAGTAACTGCATATCCAATTAATATTTCATTTGATAAATCTTTAAAAAAATCTCTTAAATAATGAGCACTTTTTCTTGACTGAATATGTGGATCTTCTTTTAATTTATTTCCATTTGTGAAATAAGCATGTTTATTATATGAAATATTTCCACCTTTAACTTCTAATACTAAAATCCCATATTCTTCATGGAAAATTATAAAATCAGCTTCACCTTCTGGCGAGAAATGTTTTGTCAAGTCCATAACATATGTACTCATCCATGGAAGATTTTGAATAATATGAAACTTATCTGAAAAGTTTTTCAAACAATTTAAAATTTTTTTTTCTGCATGGGATCTACATAAATTATCACTTTCGGGATATATAGTTGCCAATTTTTACCTCTTTTTAGATGTTGATTTGTATAAACTAATTACACTAATTTATTTCGAAGGAAAGTAATAACTTCATCATAAAATAAACTATAGTTTCTATCAACTAAATTAAATTCTTTAATTTTATGATAATTATTCCTAGCTATACGTTTAGTACTATCTACAATTTTATTTTTTAAAATATTTTCATTACTCTCAATATATTTTAATGCTCTAGTATATATTTCTTCATAAACGTGAAGAAAAGGTTTCTTTTCCAAATTAATCACATTTTTTTTATTTATACTTACAATTAAGTCTCCTAACAAATCTTGCCAAGATAAACTTGGTAAACTTAAATTATTTATTCCATTTCCTATTAATAATGTTGCCAACCAATATCCTTTTTAAAATTTATTATACTTTTTTTGTGTCGCATATTGCATCACAATTTTATTTCTTTTTAGAATTACTTATTTTAAATTTATAAAACATCTGTTTTTCGACACCTTTTTTCTAAATCAAAAAAACTTCCAAAAAATATCCAAATAATATACGATAAATACTATCGGATTGTGATACAATACGGAAACTATATCAAAGAGGTTTTTCGTATGTTAATAGGTTATGTTAGAGTTTCAACTGATGATCAAAATCTTAATTTGCAAAAAGATGCATTAATTAAATATGGTGTTGATGAAAGAAATATATTTTCAGATAAAACATCTGGTTCAAAAGATAAAAGAGTTGGTCTTGATAAAGCAATAGAGTTTTTAAAAGATGGTGATACTTTAGTTGTTTGGAAATTAGATAGATTAGGAAGAAGTTTAGCTCACTTAATTAATGTTATTACAAATCTAAAAAATAGAAATGTTTCTTTTGTATCTATTACTGAAGGTATGGATACAACAACAGCATCTGGTGAATTGTTCTTTCATATTTTTGGAGCACTAGCTCAATTTGAAAGAAGTCTAATACAAGAAAGAGTAAAAGCTGGACTTGAATCTGCAAAACAAAGAGGTATTAGAGGTGGACGACCAAGAGCTATTGATGATGAAAAAATGGTTGCAATAAAAAAAGCTTTAGAGGATGGAATGACTAAAGCTGCTGTTTGTAGAACATTTAGTGTAAAAAGAAGTACTTTGATTGATAGTTTGAATAGAGGATAAATAATTGTTTTATTAAGTTATAATCTCTTTATTTAAACTTTATTTATAAAATTTTTAGTAAATATTCGATAGAATCGAATAACTCCTAAAACAAACCTAAAAAAGGCGAATCCAAAAATGTGATTATAACAAATATAAGAAAAATATTTTTGAAAATAGATATTGTTAATCAGCTATTTTAGTATTAATCTTATATTTGTTATTCCGCCATACATAAACTACATCTATATTATTACTTAGTTTATTTTTACTATAACAAATTATTTTTTATCTAATCTATTAACCCTATTTATTTTCAAAATATTAACTACTCAAAAAAATTAAATTAATAAGGAACTAAATGGTGAAAACATACTTTAAAAAAGATGAATGGTTTGGAAATATAAAAAATGACACCTTATCAGGTATTGTTGTTGCACTGGCATTAATACCTGAAGCAATTGCTTTTTCAATTATTGCAGGGGTTGACCCAAAAGTTGGATTATATGCTTCATTTTGTATAGCAGTTGTAATTTCATTTGTTGGTGGTCGTCCAGGAATGATTAGTGCTGCAACTGGAGCAATGGCTCTTTTAATGGTTACACTTGTAAAAGATTATGGTTTACAATATCTTTTAGCAGCAACTCTTTTAACAGGAGTATTTCAAATAATAGCTGGTTATTTACAACTTGGAAGATTTATGAGTTTTGTTCCAAGAGCTGTTGTTGTAGGATTTGTAAATGCTTTAGCAATTTTAATATTTATGGCTCAATTACCTGAACTAACTAATGTAACTTGGCATGTATATGCTTTAACTCTTGCAGGTCTAGCAATAATATATCTTTTTCCATATATCCCAAAAATTGGAACAATGGTTCCATCACCTCTTGTGACAATTATAGTTTTAACTCTTGTTGTATTTTTTATGGGAATAGATGTAAGAACTGTTGGAGACATGGGACAACTTCCTGATACTTTACCTATATTTTTGCTTCCTGATATTCCTTTGAATTTTGAAACATTATGGATAATTCTACCTTACTCAGTATCTTTAGCTGTTGTGGGATTACTTGAATCACTTATGACTTCAACTATTGTTGATGAAATGACAGATACTACAAGTGATAATAATAAAGAGTGTAAAGGTCAAGGAATTGCAAATATAGCTTCAGGTTTAATGGGTGGAATGGCAGGATGTGCCATGATTGGACAATCTGTAATTAATATAAAATCTGGTGGAAGAGGAAGATTATCAACTTTTTTAGCGGGTTTTCTTTTATTAATAATGGTTGTTTTTTTAAGTGATATTATTTCCATTATTCCAATGGCTGCACTTGTATCCGTAATGATAATGGTTTCTATTGGAACATTTAATTGGGGAAGTATAAAAGATTTAAAAACTCTACCTTTATCTACAAATATTGTAATGTTATCAACTGTTGCTGTTACGGTTTATACCCACAATTTAGCACATGGAGTATTTACAGGTGTTCTTTTAGCATCACTATTCTTTGCTAATAAAATATCTCACTTTATGTATTGTGAAACTTCTTATAGTGAAGATAATTCAATTAAAACTTATAAATTTGTAGGACAAATATTTTTTAATAGTGCTGATAAATTTTATAAAACTATTGATTTTAAAGAAGCTGTTGATAAAGTAGTAATTGATTTAACAAGAGCTCATTTTTGGGATGTAACCGCTGTTTATTCTTTAGATAAAGTAGTTATAAAATTAAGACGTGAAGGAAAAGAAGTTGAAGTTATTGGACAAAATGAAGCAAGTTCTACAATTATAGATAGATTTGGAATTCACGATAAACCAGAAGAGATAGATAGAATTATGGGTGGGCATTAAGAACAGATAGTTTTAATTAATATATCAAGATGTCTTGATATATTAATCTTATTATGCTAAAATTTTCTAATCGAAAGAATTAGAGGAAATTATGGATATTTTTTTAAAGACAGCTTCAGCATTAAACGATGAAACTAGAGTTAAGATAGTAAAGTTCTTAAGTATAAATGGTGATTGTTGTGTTTGTGATTTAGAAACTTCTTTTGATATGATTCAATCAAGATTATCAAGACATTTAAAGATTTTAAAAGATGCTGGATTTTTAAAAGTTGAAAGAACTGGAAGATGGGCTTATTATAGTATAAGAACACCTCTTGATGAATTTAGATTAAGTGCTATAAAAGAGATAATGACATTAGATATAGATTTACCACAATTAAAAAAATCTTGTCAGAGTTAATTTTTTTTGAACAAAATTATATCAATAAATCTTGATATATTTATATAATAAAGGAGTAAAATGGTATTAGCTAGTTTAATATTTCTAATAACTTTGATTTTTGTAATATGGCAACCAAAGGGATTACAAATAGGAACAACGGCTGTAATTGGAGCAATTATAGCTTTACTTGTTGGTATTGTTAGTTTTGATGATGTATTGGTTGTAACTAATATAGTATGGGATGCTACTTTAGCATTTATTGGAATCATTATTTTATCAATGGTACTTGATGAAATTGGATTCTTTGAGTGGTGTGCAATAAAAATGGCAAAACTTTCAAATGGTAATGGACATTTAATGTTTATTTATGCGTTAATTCTTGGAAGTTTTGTATCTGCTTTATTTGCAAATGATGGAGCAGCTTTGATCTTAACTCCAATCTTATTAGCAAAAATGAGAATCTTAAAACTTGATGCAAAAACTATTTTAGCTTTTTTACTTGCAGGTGGATTTATAAGTGATAGTGCTTCTTTACCTTTTGTATTTTCAAATCTTACAAATATCGTAACAGCTAATTATTTTCATATAGGATTCTTAGAATATTTATCAAATATGATAATTCCTTATATTGTAAGTACAATTGTTTCAATTATTGTTTTATGGTTAATTTTAAGAAATGATATTCCTAAAACTGTTGATATTACACTTCTTAAAAATCCTGATGATGTACTAAAAAGTAAAATTTTATTCAAATTCTCTTGGATATTTTTAGCTCTTTTATTAGCTGGATATTTTATAGGTGATCAATATCATTTACCTGTTTCTGTATTTGCTTTAGGTGGTGGATTAATATTTTTAACTATTGCAAGTCTTTCAAAAAATACAAATGCTGTAACTATTATAAAAACTGCTCCTTGGCAAGTTGTATGGTTTAGTATTGGACTTTATATTGTTGTTTATGGTTTGAAAAATGCTGGACTTACAGATTATTTAACAATAATTTTAAAAGATTTAGCTTCAAGAGGTGATGCAATAGCAATTCTTGGAACAGGATTTATTTCTGCATTTTTAAGTGCAATAATGAATAATATGCCAACTATTATGGTTATGGATATAGCATTACAAGATATACCAAATAAAGCTTTAGCTTATGCAAATATTATAGGATGTAATCTAGGTCCTAAAATGACACCATTTGGTAGCTTAGCTACGTTATTATGGCTTCATGTTTTATCACAAAAAGGTGTAAAAATAGGTTTTTGGCAATACAGTAAATTTGGTCTAATAGTAACACCACCTGTGTTATTTATAGTGTTACTTACATTAGTTTAAAAGGAAAGGAAATGTCTAAAAAAGTTTTATTTGTTTGTATTCATAATAGTGCAAGAAGCCAAATAGCAGAAGCATTATTAAGAAAATATGAAGGAAATTTATTTGAAGTTGAAAGTGCAGGATTTGAACCATCACCTATTAATCCATTAGCAATAGAAATATTACAAAGAGAAGAAAATATTGATATATCAAATAATACTTCAGATTCAGTATTTGATCTATTTAAACAAGGAAAACATTTTAATTTTGTTATTGCGGTATGTGATGAAGGAAATGCACAAAGATGCCCTATATTCCCAGGATTAAATTATAGATTACATTGGAGTTTCCCAGATCCAAGTTTAGTTCAAGGTAGTGAAATTGAGAAATATCATAAAGTAAAAGATATATATTTATCAATAAAAGAAGAAGTTCTTAAATTTATAGAACTTGTAAAAGAAGAAAAACTAAGAGATAATTTTCCAAGTAATTGGAGAGTTGGCTAAAAAATTTAATTTAATAAAAAGGAAAAAAATGAAAAAAGTTTTAATTTTATGTACAGGAAATTCTTGTAGAAGTATTATCGCAGAAGCATTAATTAATGCAAAATTAGAGGGAATTAGTGCTGATAGTTCAGGAGTTCGAGCAAGTGGTAGAGTAAATCCAAATGCAAAAAAATTGCTTGAAGATAAAGGAATTTGGAAAGAAGAATACCACTCAAAAACTATTGATAAAGTAATAGATAATGCTTATGATTTAGTTGTAACTGTTTGCGATCATGCAAATGAGACTTGCCCAATGTTTCCAAAAGCTGTAAAAGTTATTCATGTGGGATTTGAAGACCCAGATGGAAAAGGTTTTGAAGCATTTGAATCAACATACAAAGAAATTGAAGAAGTTTTACTTCCAAAAGTTGTTGAAGCTTTAAAATAATATTATAAGAGGATTTTCCTCTTATAGATTTTTATTGCAAATGTTTTCTAATAAAGTATTTGTAATGAAAATTAAAAGGAAAAAGTATGAAAACTTTAAAAATATATGACCCAGCTATGTGTTGTCCAACTGGAGTTTGTGGAACGAGTGTAGATACAAAATTAGTTCAATTAGCAAACTTTTTAAACTCATTGGATAAAAATATGTTTGAAGTAAAAAGATTTGGATTAAGTACAAATCCACAAGAGTATGTAATAAATAGTGAAGTCTCTAAACTTTTAAGTGAAGAGGGAGTTGAATGTTTACCTTTAATTTTTTTAGATAATGAGTTACTATTTAAAGGTGATTATCCAAGTGTTCCTGAGCTTAGTTCAAAAATTGGTTTAGGCTCTTTTGTAGTAAAGTTTTAAAATGAAAGATTTAATCAAAAAAATACCCCAATTTCTTTTCTTTACTGGAAAAGGAGGAGTTGGAAAAACTTCTATGTCTTGTGCTATTAGTGTAGAACTAGCAAAAAGTGGTAAAAAAGTTCTTCTAATATCAACAGATCCTGCTTCAAATTTAGATGAAGTATTGAATACAAAACTAAATTCAACTCCAACTAAAGTAAATGGTTTAGAAAATCTTGAAGCCATGAATATAAATCCCGTAGTTGCTGCACATGAGTATAAAGAAAAGATGGTTGCACCTTTTAGAGGTATTTTACCTCAAACTGCTATTGAGCAAATGGAAGAGCAGTTAAGTGGAGCTTGTACTGTTGAAATTGCAGGATTTAATGAGTTTTCAAAATATGTGGGTGATATGGATATTTCAAAAAATTACGATCATATTATTTTAGATACTGCACCAACTGGACATACTTTAAGACTTTTAAAACTTCCTAGTGCTTGGAATAGTTTTATTGAAGATAATAGTACTGGAAGTTCATGTTTGGGTGCAGTTTCAGGACTTAGTGAAAATAAGAAGTTATATGAAAATGTAGTTGAAAATCTAAAAAATGCAGATAAAACACTTTTGATTTTAGTATCACGTGCAGAAGAATTATCTTTGATTGAAGCTTCAAAGGCATCAATAGAATTAGCAAATCAAGGAATAAAGAATCAACATCTCATCATAAATGGAGTTTTTAAAGCAAATGATGAAGACAGTATTGCAAAAAGTTTTGAAGAAAAATCAAACAAAGCTTTAGAAAATATTGATGAAACCATAAAAACCTTAGATAAAACAACCATTGGATTTTATCCAAATGGTGCAGTTGGACTTGAAGCTTTAGAAAATATAATCAATAATACTATTCCAAAAGAGTATGAAAATGCAAAAGAAAAATTGCAAAATTCTTTAAAAAATGTATTAGAAGATACTTATTCTTGGGATAGTTTGATTAGTGATTTTGAAAAAGATAAAAATGGTTTGATTATGACTATGGGAAAAGGTGGAGTTGGAAAAACTACTATAGCTTCAAACATTGCTTTAGCACTAGCAAAAAGAGGTCATAAAGTGGTACTTTCAACAACTGACCCAGCTTCACACTTAGAGTATGTTTCAAAAATAAATGAAAATCTAACAATCGAAAGAATAGACCCAAAAATTGAAACAAATAAACACATCGATGAAGTGATAGAACAAAATGAAGGGAAAATATCCCCTGAAGATATGGCTCTTTTAAAAGAGGAGTTAAGTACACCTTGTATTGAAGAGATTGCTGTATTTAAAGCTTTTGCAAAAACTGTATCAAAAGCAAAAAATAGTTTTGTGGTACTTGATACTGCACCAACTGGACATACTTTACTTTTATTAGATGCTTCACAAGCTTACCACAAAGAGGTTTTAAAAAATAAAAATGATGCTTTAGAAGAGGAGTTAATTGAACTTTTACCTAGAATAAAAGATGAAAAATATACAAAAATCTTGCTTGTAACTCTTCCTGAAGCCACACCAACACATGAAGCAAAAGATTTACAAGAAGATTTAAAAAGAGCAGGAATTAAACCATACGCTTGGATAATAAACAGAAGTTTTGCGCTAACAAGTAGTTCAAATAATCTTCTTTGTCAAAAAGCACTGAATGAAATAAAATATATTAAAGAGATAAAGAAAAGTTTAAGTTCAAAAACTTTAATTGAATGTTGGATGAAAAATTAGATGTTAGGAAACTTAGCAATATTTTTTTTAGCATCTTTTTTAGAAATACTTGGTTGTTTTGCTTTTTGGTTATATTTTAGATTAGAAAAAACTCCTTGGTGGATAGTAATAGGAATTGTTTCTTTAATTCTTTTTGCGTATGTTTTAACTAAAATTGATGTTGACAATGCTGGAAGAGTTTATGCAATATATGGTGGAATTTATATAATTGCTTCTTTATTATGGCTTGTGTTAGTGGAAAAGGAGAGTTTTAATAGATGGGATATAATAGGGGCTTTTTTAGTATTAGTTGGGGCTTTTATTATATTTATTGGTAACAAAACAAACTAAGTATATTAGTTTATATAATTATTTAGTTCGGTATCATAGAAAAAATAGTGTTTGTTTAGTCTTTAAATATTTTTAGGAATAATTCCATAGTTTCTTCAACAATATTTTCATTATCATACTTTTTTAATAAATAACTCTCAATAAATCCATCTGAAAACTTTTTAAATAGTATCGATAAATGATAATAATCATATTTAGAATTTGGTATTAAAAATTTAAATTGCCTTTCTAAAAAAAAGTAAATTTCATTAACAACAGGATGATTATTAACATCTAATTTATGAAAGAAAAAAGTGTCATTAGTAATTGGTGGTCTACTTTCATTTACATTAAATTGTAAGAATATTCTATATTTAGCATTTAAATATACTTTTAAATTATCAAAAGGATTATTGGATTCATTAGTAATAAGTTCTTCTAAAAAATTTCTTAATTTATAAATTAAGTATTCAGTGTATAACTCTTCTTTTGAACCAAAAAGATTATATATCGTCCCCACAGATATTTCTAAATGCTTAGCTAATTCATTAATTTTCAAATCTTTTTGTCCACTCTTATCTATAAATTTTGCTATAGCTTTTAAGTACATTGCTTTTTTTATTTCATTTATTTTTTCATCTACTATTGATTTCAAGAAACTTACCTTTTTGAATATTTTATCTTTATTTCAATAAAATGAATATTAAATATATTTTTGAACTTAATTCAAATTTAAATAAATTTCTTCTATAATCCGATTGAGGATAATAAATGAAAATACAATCTTTAAGAAATATAAAAACTGAAGCTTTATTAGTTTATATTAAAACAATTAGCCAAGAATATTTAGAAAAAGTTGAAAGCAATGAATATATTTTAGATATTGGACATGAAAAATGTAACAAAGAAATTAGTGATATGATAATTTTTTTAGAAAAAAATTTATCTAAAGTTGTTCTAAACGCTTATGAATTATTAGCTGTAGTTCAATATTCTTCAAAAGAAAAAAAAGAACTTTCTTTACATAATAGAGCACTTATTTTTTATTATAATGTAATTATTAGAGAACTAGAAAAAAAATTTCATTGTGGAGATAAATGGATTCCTGAACAGATTATTTTTGCTCTTTTAAGTGAATGGATATTTGAAGAAGAAAAGTCTATTGGCGAATACCCTTTTTTGAAAGAAATAGATTATTTTAAATTGCTAAGTTACTTTGAATATGCAAGAAATAATGAAAAAAAAGAAGAACTAAAACAAAGTGTAAAACTGATGTATAATATTGCATCATCAGTAATTAACAAATTAAAAAACTCTAAATTTAAAATAAATACTAGCAGAAAATCAAAATTTAGAAATAAGGTGAAAAAATGAAGAATAATGTTTTTTCAGGTTTAACAGTTGGAATAATTGCTTTACCTTTATCAATGGCATTAGCAATAGCAATTGGGGTTCCACCACAGAATGGTCTTTATACTGCTATTATCGCAGGAATTATTGCAGCAGTCTTTGGAAGTAGTAAAGTAAATATTTCTGGACCAACTGCTGCATTTGTAGTAATTTTAATACCAATTGTTCAAGAGTTTGGAATACAAGGTTTATTAATTTGTGGTCTACTTTCAGGATTTATTCTTTTATTAATGGGTATATTTAAATTAGGAACTTTAATTGAACTTGTCCCTTATCCTGTAACAGTAGGATTTACAACTGGAATTGCAGTTGTTATTGCAATTTTTCAAATCAAGGATTTTTTTGGATTAGATATTGAAAATTTTTCAGGACATTTCCATCAAAAAATATATTTATTGTTTAACAATTTTCATACATTTCAAATAAATGAATTAATCGTAGGTCTTTTAACTTTATTGATCTTAATTGCATGGGGAAAAACAAAAAGTAAAATTCCAGCAGCATTGATTGCTTTATCAATAGTTACAATTTGGGTAGTAATTTATAATATGACAAATCCTGAAAATCAGATTTCAACAATATATTCAACTTTTCAATATGATATAAATGGTGTTGTTGGAAATGGTATTCCTCCTATTCCTTTACAGTTTTCATTTCCTTGGAGTGGATATACAATTGAGAGTTTGAACTTGGATATGTTTTATAAAATACTTCCTCATAGTGTGGCTATTGCTATTTTAGGTGCTTTAGAGTCACTTCTTTGTGCTGTTGTAACAGATGGAATGACAGGAAATAGAACAAATCCAAATAAAGAGTTAATAGGACAAGGTTTAGCAAATATGTTAGTTCCTTTCTTTGGTGGAATTCCTGCAACTGCTGCTATTGCAAGAAGTGCAGCAAATGTAAAATCAGGTGCTAATGCTAAAATTTCATCTGTAATACACTCAATATTTATATTTTTTGCAATTGTATTTTTTGCTTCATATTTATCGTATTTGCCTATGGCATCTCTTTCTGCTTTATTACTTATTGTTGCTTGGAATATGTCAGAAGTAAAACACTTTGTAAATATTATCAAAGTTGCTCCAAAACATGATGTTTATGTACTTTTAACTTGTTTTATTTTAACAGTAGTTTTAGATATGCAAATAGCTGTAGGGATTGGGATGGGACTTGCTTCAATTTTATTTATAAAAAGAACAATAGAACTTTACTCTATAAATTTAGTAAATGATAAACATTCATCAACATATTTGAATATTCCAAATAATATTGCTATATATGACATCAATGGACCTATGTTTTTTGGAGCTGCACAAAGAGCTTTAAAAACACTTTTAGATGTAAAAAATGATATAAAAACTGTAATAATAAACCTTGAAAATGTTTCGATGATGGATATGACAGCATTAGTTGCCTTTAAATCTATTATTGATAATTTTGAAAGAAATAATAAAAATTTAATAATTGTGGGAGTAAGTAATAGAATTTCTAAAAAATTTGAAAAATTGGGTATAGTTTTTAATGAAAGTTCATTAATAAAAGAAGATAATGTACAAAATGTATTAAAAAATTTGAAATAATATACAATATTTTAAAATTTTCTAAAAATAAAAATGAACAATGGTTCTTAAACTTTGGTTTTTCCCAGTTACTTATCATATAAGCAACAACCATTTTTATAAACAATAGTGTTTTATAAAAGAACCATTAAATTCGATTTGTATTTGTTATCTTTTTTAATTTTGATTTCTTTAAAAATAATTTTAACTTACTTAAATAAACAATAACTATATAACTTTATTAGAAAGTTCTTTTAAGAAGTTTATTTGAAAATCTTTTTTTATAGCATTTGGTTGATTAGCTTCGATTTTCTCCATAGCTTCTTCAAAAGTTGCACCTTTTGCTATTAAATAACTAGCTATTAAAGTTCCCGTTCTTCCTTTTCCACCTTGACAGTGAATTGCAACTGGATTATTGTTTTTATTTTGTTCATCAATAAACTCTACTAATTTTTCAACTTGCTCAAAAGTAGGAGCTTTATCATCTGCAACTGGAAGCCATAAGTTGTTAAAACCACTCTCATTATAGTTTTGTATATTGCTATTATCTTCAAGCAAACAAACTATTGATTTTATTCCTGCGTTACTTAAATCTTGTAAATCCTCTTTTTTTGGTGCTGGCATACCATAGAGTTTATTAGGTAACACAGACCAAAGTTTTGAGATATGAGTTTCATTCATATTTTTTCCTTGTTAAAATTTAAAGAATAATAGCAAAATTAAATTAATATATCAATATATCTTGATATTTTGTTTATATTTTGCTACAATTTTTTATGATTTGATTTTAGGAGGTCAACATGTTTGACTGGTTAGTAAATTTAAGTGCAATATTTGTATTTAATACTTTAGGACTTGAAAAGGGGAGCCACTTAGGTGAGGCTTTACACTTTTTTATATATGACACGATAAAAATATTTATACTTTTAATCACTATTATTTATTTAGTAACACTTTTAAGAAGTTATTTCCCCATAGAAAAAGCAAGGGATTATTTAAGTGGAAAACACAAACTTGTAGGTCATGTTATGGCTGCAATTTTTGGAGTAATAACGCCATTTTGTTCTTGTAGTGCAATTCCACTTTTTTTAGGATTTTTGCAAGCAAGAATTCCTTTAGGGGTTACTTTTTCATATCTGATTTCAGCACCACTTAGTGATGCGGTTGTAATTGCATTACTTTTTTCACTTTTTGGTTGGAAAATTGCTTTATTATATGTGGGAATAGGTTTATTAATTGCTATTGTTGCAGGTCTTATAATTGGTGCTATGAATTTAGAAAAAGAGGTTTTAATAGAAGTTAAACCACTTGATATGAAGTATGAAGAAGATGAAACTCAATTTTCACATAAACTTAAAGAGTCTTGGGCGTATACAACTGACATATTTAAAAAGATTTATTTATATGTGATTGTGGGAGTTGGAATTGGTGCGTTTATTCATGGATATATTCCTGCTGATTTTATTAGTAAATATGCAGGTGGAGATGTTTGGTATGCTCCAATAGTTGGGGTTATTATGGGAATTCCGATGTATTCAAATGCTGCTGGGATTTTACCACTTGTGGAAGTATTAACTCAAAAAGGGATGTTACTTGGAACGGCACTATCTTTTATGATGGCAGTTGTGGCTTTAAGTCTTCCTGAAGCTATGATTTTAAAAAGAGTGTTAAGTATAAAACTTATTTCTATATTTTTTACAATAGTTGGAAGTGCAATACTTCTAACAGGATATTTATTTAATGCAATTTTATAAGGCAAAATATGAATGAATTAATTTGTTATTGTATAGGGATTAATAAACAAACTATCATCAATTCTATAAAAAAAGGGAATACAACTTTACAAAATATTAAAGATGATACAAAAGCTTGTACAGGAAATGAATGTGAAGAGAAAAATCCAAATAAAAGATGTTGTTCAAAAGAGATTAAAGAGTTAATAAAAATTTATTCAAACAACGAAGATAAAACCTCTTGTAGTTGTTGTAAATAATTTAAAAGGAGAGATATGTTTAAAAAAATAAGTTTAGCTTTAGGGCTTTTAAGTTCAGTTGTATTTGCAGATTTTTATGATTTAAAACCTATAAAAATTACAAAAGATATAAGTTGTGTAATAGGGGATATAAATCCACCTATGAAAGAAAACAATGGATTTGTATCAAATATGTGTTATGTAAATATGGGGGATTCTTTGGTAGTTTTAGATTCAGGTCCTACATATAACTTTGCAAAAGAGTTTCATGCTTTGATGAAAAAAGAGTATCCAAAACTTGAAGTTTCTCATGTGGTTTTATCAAATTATCATGATGATAGAATTCAAGGAGCTTCGTATTTCAAAGAAATAGGAGCAAAAATTATTGGACATAAAACTATAAATGAAGATATAGAACAAAATCAAAGTAAATTTGAAAGAATGAAAAATATTTTATCAAAAGAGGTTTATGAAAATACAAAGGTTATTCTAGCAGATACTTTAGTTGATGGTGGATATGAAATAAAAGGTTCAATAAAAACTTTAGAAATCGTAAAGCCAAGTGTTTTGAGTGAAGAAAAAAGTGATATTGCTATTTTTTCAAAAGATGATAGTTTTTTATTTGTGGGAAATATAGTTTTTAATGGAAGATTACTAAGTTATAAAAAAACTTCAAATATAAATGGTTGGATTGAAGCTATTGAAAATTTAGCTGCAATGAATGCTAAATATTTTTTAGGTGGACATGGAAAAGAGTTTGATAAAGATTCATATAAAGCTAGTTTGGGATATCTACGAATATTAAGAGATGATGTGAAAAAAGCTTATGATGATGGTGTTGATATTTCAGAAGTGAAAAACCATGTAAAAACTGAAAAATTCAATTATTTAAAACATTTTGACCAGTTAAATGGTGCAAATATTTCAGAATATTATAACCAACTTGAGTGGCAATAAAAATTTAATTTAAAAAAAGGAGAAAAAAGAATTGAAAAAAATAGTAATATTTGGATTAATAGCATTAACTTTATTAAATGCAAATGACTTAGAAATAGAGTGTAAATCACCAATTCAAACATTTAGTAATCCTGAAAAAATGGCTAAAAGTGATTTTAGTGCAAATGTTTTATGGAAAGATGTTAAATTGGAGAGTACCTCTATTGGTTATGGACCTGCTGCGAATAAAGAGTATGAATTAACTATAAATGATGGAATAGTTTATATGGCACGACCTGGGTTAAATGATGATGTAATATTAAGAACAGACCCAAAGCCAACAGAGGGTGCTTTTATGTTGCAAGTTGTAACACCAAAGAATTGGACTTTGTATAGTCAAATGGAAAATATTCAATCATTTGAGGGATTAAATTTTGAATTAGATGATATTTTACAAAGTGGAAATTGTGGTGAAGATATGCTTGTCCCTTTTAAAGTAAAAGGAAAAGCAAAATCAATTACTTGGAGTATGGATACAGATAATCATAAAATTATTACAAATAAAGATGTAGATGTAGAAATCGTGGGTATTTATAATCTAAATGCAAAAAGTAAATATTATATGGTTAAAGGTTTTTCAATTCATGCTCATGTTTTAATACCTAGTTTAAAATATGCTGGTCACATAAGAGATATTGAACTTGAAAGTGATGCAAATTTATATTTGCCAATTAAAAAATAAAAATTTATAAAAAAGGATAAAAAATGAAAATAGAGATATTAGGAACAGGTTGTTCTAAATGTAAAGCTTTAGAAGAGGCAACAAAACAAGCAGTTGCAAAAGTTGGTGGATTCCATGAAGTAAAAAAAGTGGAAGATATAGTCGAAATTATGAATTATGGAGTTATGAGTACACCAGCACTTGTTATTGATGGAGTTGTAAAAAGTACAGGAAAAATTCTAAGTGTTGAAGAGATAGTTGGGTTTTTAAAAGGTGGTGAAGCTTGTTGTAGTTCTGCCGAAAATACACCTAGTGGATGTTGTGGAAGTAAATAAAATAATAAATGGAAAATTATATTTTAGAGTTACTTAACTCTACTAATTTTTTGTGGTTATTTTTAGGAGCATTAGGTGCAGGTGCAATAACTAGCCTTGCTCCTTGCTCACTTTTGAGTGTGCCACTTTTAGTTGGAAGTGCAGTTGGACTTAGTAAAGATTTACCAAAAGAGAAAAAAGTAAAATTTACTTTGATTTTTTCTTCTTTGTTTGCTTTTGGAGTTGTTGTTAGTTTTTCAATTTTGGCTTTTTTAGTTGCGAAACTAGGAATGTTTTTATCAATAGCACCTTCTTGGGCTTATATCATTGCAGGGCTTTTAGCTTTGTTTTTTGGTTTTTATTCATTGGGATTTGTAGGTGAAATTGATAAAAATAGAATTTTTTCAAAACTTGTAAAACTAAGATTTTTTGGAATATTTTTGGTTGGTATTATTTTTGGACTTGTAAGCACTCCTTGTGCTTCTGCTCCTTTGGTTGCTATTATTTCTTTAGCTTCAAGTTTAGGAAATTTTGAAGCCTATATTTTAGTTTTAGTTTTTGCATTTGGGCATTCATTACTTCTTCTAATAGCAGGGGTTAGTATTGGATTTACGCAAAAAGTAACTAGCAATAAAATCATAAGCACTTTTGCTTTTTTACTTACAAAGTTTTTTGCTTTTGTTTTAATTACTGTTGCTATATATCTGTTTTATAAAGGTTGGTTGGGATTATGAAAAAATTATTAGGATTGATATTTATAGTTTTTTTAGTTTTAGGGTGTGATAACAAAGAAGAAACTTTACAAAAAGAGACTCAAAAAAGCTTTTTTGAGACATTGAAAACTGAAAAAATTGGACATGAACCAATGGTTTTAGAAATTGGTTCAAGTAGCTGTAAAACTTGTATTGATATGAAAGAAATAATAGAAGATTTAAAATCAAAAGATGCAAACTTACCAATACATATAATTGATGTTTATGATGATATGAACGCTTTTAGACATTTTAATATTCAAATGATTCCAACACAAGTTGTTTTAAATACAAAAGGTGAAGAAGTTTACAGACATATTGGTGGTTTAAGTGCTGAAGAAATGTTAAAATTAGTGGAACTTTCAAAAAATTAGGATAAAAACTATGACAGATACAATTAATAAAAAGCAAATACTTCAAAAAGTAATAGTTTTAAATATAAGTTTAGTAATAGCTGAAATAGTTGCAGGAATTTATAGTGGTTCAATGGCATTGGTAGCTGATGCTTTCCATAATCTCGGAGATGTTTTGGCTCTTTTTATTTCATTGATTGCTATTATTTATGGAGCAAAAAAAGCTAATGAATTTATGACTTTTGGATATATAAAAGCTGAAATTATGGCAGCATTTATTAATTCACTTTTTTTGATTATTACAATGATTTTTATTTTAGTTGAATCAATTAATAGATTCTTAAATCCTACAGAAATTAATGCTCCAATAGTTATTTTTGCTTCATTGATTGCTTTGTTTATAAATGCCTATAGTACGATTTTACTAAAACAAAATAATATAGAACATCACCATGATGACGAAGATGAACACCATCATCACGAACATGAAGATATGAATATAAAATCAGCCTATTTACATATGTTAGGTGATGCTGTTATCTCTTTAAGTGTTGCAGTTGGTGGAGTGATTATCTACTTTTTTGGTATAGTTGCTATTGATAGTGTGTTATCTGTGATATTTTCTATTTATATTATTAAAGAGACTTTTCCTTTATTAAAAAAATCATTTTATTCTTTGATGGATTCAAATAGTGATGATTTAAAACAAATAGAAAATTTAATAATAAACAGTGATGATTCTATCTTATCAATTCATGATTTACATCTTTATAGACCAAATTCAAAAGAGTGGTATGGTTCTGTACATCTTGTTTTAAATAAAAATCTGACTTTAGTTGAAATTGAAACTATTATAGAAAATATTAGACTTATTTTAGCTCAAAATGGAATTACTCATTTTATAATTCAACCTGAAAGCGAGAAATATCATAATCTAGATTGTAGTTGTTCTGGTCATCATTAATTTTTTATACAATGAATACATAAACCTAAAACCACCTAAGTAAAAACTCCCTAACCCTACTATTATGCCTATTTTTAATTATAAAATATAAGCCAAATCCAAGAGTTAATATAAATAAAGCTATTGCATAATCAACCAAACTGTTTGAATAAAATATTATATATAGAGGTGTAATTACATAAAGTAAAAATAAAAAGCTATATGTAACTTTTTTGTATCTATTAAACATATAAGATTTTTACTTTTTCTCTAAATCTTGTGCAGTTTTTAAAATCTCTTTTAATAAATAATCATATTTTCTTGATTTCTCAAAATGGTCTAAAAATGGGGCTACCCATCTTGGAACTGGTATTACTTTTTCATTTACCTTAAATCCCCAATTATTAATTGTCGAATATGGTATATCTGCAATACTTGAAAAATCCCTTTGCGTTATCCCTAACTCTTTTAATCTTATATTAAACTCTTCTTTTGTCATAAAAAACTCTCTTTACTTCTATATTAGCTGAATTATATCATATAAATTTCTATACTAGATAATATAAAATTTATCATAATAATCCTTATTAGTTTGATTTATCTAAATAATTATCTACAATAGTTATATATTGTATATATTTTTTAAAAAGTAGATTAGCATAAATATATTCTAAAAACAAATAAAACTTTTAAAAACCCTAATTATAATCCATATTAGACTAATATAGATATTAAATAAACTATATTAGATAATAATATCTTGACAAACCATTCCTATTTAGATTATAATATCTTTATAAATATCTAATATGGATATTTAAATCAATAAAAAGGAATCAGATGGAAAATGTAAACTCTTTAGATGAATGTAAAAAACAAAAAGAAGTTTTCTATTTTGTATTAAGAAGAATTATCTTGGCTTCTTGTGTATTGTTGCTATTTTTTATTTTAGATAAAAATGAACAAAAAAGTAAAAATGAAGTAATAGATACCTTTAAAAATGGTAATGAAGTGATTTGTAACTCTTCAATAGTATCTATTAAAAATGGATATGAATTTGAAAAAAATAGAGAATTTTTTGTTACTAATGGTGTGAATATATTTAATCTAAAAAGATGTGTTTTAAAATAAATAAGGAGATTTAAAAATGTGTAACTTTTATAAAAATATGAATGTTTTCTTTGTAAAACTAGCAATGTTAGTAGCTATGAGTATAGGTGCTATATTTATAGGAGCAATATTATATGTTGTTTTTTTGGGTTTGGGTTTATTTAATGAAAAAGTTTCAAGTAATATTGAGTTTGATGATGTGTTGAATTTTTTAATGTATACCGTTGTTCCACTTGCTACTTCAATAAGTATTATTAATAAAATTGTATCAGATAATGTTGTAGAGAATGATGTAATATGAATGAAAAAAGAAGAACCAAATATTCTATTGTAAATAGTAAAGTTGAAATAGAGTTTTTTATTATACTTATAATAGCTCTTACTCCAATTGCTCTTTTATACTTTCATCTAAATTCAAGGGATGAAATAATAAATGATTTTAATAACAATAAAATTTTAACTTGTACAACAAGAGAATTAATACTTGAAATTTCAAAAGAAGATAATTATCTCCTTGATGGCTATTACTTCTTAAAAGGTAAAACCAAACTTCCTGTCTCAAAATGTGAAGTAAAGGAGGATAATTAAGATGATACCAAAAGATTTTATACATAAATGTATGTTTGAGTTTTTATATGATTTTGCTAATAGATTTAAAAGTATGTTCTTTATATTAGTACTATATATTTTTTTACTATTTTATTTTTCAATAAATCAAGGAGATATAATTATGATATTTGTATTAATGTACGCAATTTTAATTATTAGATCATTTGATGTAAATAAAACATTAAATAGAGAGTTTAAAAGATATAAAAAATACCTAAGATTAAAAAGAATAAGGAGATACCGTGGAAAAAACTGAAATATTAACCCAAGAAATTTTTCAAAAAAATATAGATTTGTATGTGGATAAATTAGCTCAAAAAAAACTAGATAAATTGCTAATAAAAACACCAAATAAAGATGATGTTGTAATCTTACCTGTTGATGAATATGAAAGATTAAAAACTCAATATGAAGAGTTTAAAAAACTAACTAAAGGAGAATAAAATGCTAAACCCAAAAACAATAATAGAACTAGACTATCAATTTGATAAAAGTAAAATTGAAGAGCTAAAAAAATTCCTTGATAAATATTTTAATATCTATGACCATGAAATAAAAATCTATAAAGCTGAAGATTATGCAAAACAGAGTCTTTTTGCACAAAATGTGTTTGATGAGATTCAAAAGGAGTTGGAAAAGGAGAGTAATTAGTTTATGTTGATTTTATAGAGCTTGTAAAATCCCTAGGATTAATTTTTTCTAGGGATTTGTAGTATTTGTATTTTGATTAGTTAAAGGTGATTTGGGATTTGGCTTATTTTTTACTTCAACTTCTTTAGAGACTAATTTTTCATCTTTTTTTCCAGTTCCAAGAAGTTTTCCCGCACCTATTAATGTTCCTTGAACAGCTAATGTTGCAGCCATTCCAACACCAACTATTACATAAGCAGGTGCATTTGCAGTATGTTTTAAAGCCTTTGTAGCAGTTGAATCTTCTTGTTTTACAGCACAGCCACTAAAAAAAGTGATTGCTGTTATGAATGAAATTGATTTTTTTAGCATTTTTAGTATCCTGCTTCAGTTAATTTTTTATACAAGTTGCATCCATCTGGTAGTTTATCATCACAAGTTTTTTTAAACCATTTTTTTGCTTCGTTGTAATTTTGTTTTACACCTTCTCCATTAGCATACATGTGACCAAGAAAGAATTGAGAGAGAGTATCATTTTGATTTGCAGCTAAAGTATAATATTTAAAAGCATTTTCATAATCTTTATCTATACCTTTTCCATTATAATACATATCTCCAAGATAATATTGTGCTAATACATCACCTTGCTTTGCAGCTAAAACAAAATAATTAACAGCTTTTTGATAATCTTTATTTACATATTCTCCTTTATAATAAAGAAATCCAAGTGAAAATTGAGCATCAGCATTCCCCTTATTAGCTGCTATATTATAATAATCAAAACCTTTTTTATGGTTTCTTTCTATACCTTTTCCATTGTAATACATTGAACCTAGATTATATTGTGATTTAGTGTGTCCTTGATTGGCAGCTAAAGTATAAAAGCTAAAAGCTTTTTGATAATCTTTTTCTATACCTATACCTTTATAGTAGATATCTGCTAGATTATATTGTGCCCAATCATATCCTTGATTTGCAGATTTCTCATACCAATAAATTGCTTGTTTATAATCTTTTTGAACACCTTCTCCTGCATAATACATATTTGCTAATCTATTTTGTGCATCATAATTTCCAAGCTCAGCAGACTTTGTAAAAAATTCAAATGCTTTTTTATAATCTTTATCTACAGAATTACCAACATAGTATAAATTTGCTAGATTATACAATCCCCAGGGATTGTTCTGATTTGCAGATTTTTCGTACCATTTAATAGCTTCACTTATGTTTTTTTCTACTCCTTTTCCTTTTGAATACATTACTCCTATTTGATTTTGTAAATTAGCATTTCCTTTTTTTGCAAAAGGAAAAACTAATTTAAAAGTATCTTCATCACTAGTTGGAATATCATCCGTATATAGTGAAGTTCTATCTCCATCAAATTTTAAGTTTATCATATATTGTTTGCGATCACTTGTTACTTCTGTTGTATAAAAAATAGATGATGATATTAAAAACTTATTATCACCTAAATTAACTACCTTGTCTGATCCTAGTAATAAATTAAAGAATTTGTATTCTTTTTTAGATTCTTTATTTATTTGGAAATCTGCTAATATGTTAGTAGTTGCACTACATTCTTGGGCACCAGTATCTTTATTGATTTTTTTAGTAATTATTGTGTTAAATTCTATATCTTCAATATTATATTTTATATTATTAAATAATCTTGGGAATTGTTTGTCTTTAATGATTTCTTTTCCTAAATTTATGGCTTCTTGTGAATCACAATCGATACTATTATTTGAAAAATATTTATCTAAAAAGCCACTTTGATAACCAATGATTCCTAACAATCCAACAATAACCATACTTGATAGTTTACTATTCACTCTTTACCTCCTGTTTCTTATGTATAATCTATTATTTATACTAATTTTGTGAATTGATTTCTTGAACTTATCCATTTAAGTGGATTGATTTTTGATCCTTGATTTTTATTAACTACTAAATTATTTACCATCGGAATAACTATCATTAAAATTAATAAAGCTGACCAAAAATTACTATTTCCATTTTCATCTTCTTCTGGACTAATTAAATTTATAATTTGAGTGAATAATGTGATACCTAAAAATATTTTTGTAATGTATGCCATTAAAAAATATAAAATATGTCCATTGTTTGATTTATAAGTATGAATTGCTAATTTACCGAGTAAAATAATCATTATAAAAAATCCAATTTGCAATGAATATGGTGATAAAAATTCAATATTCATTAATATAATTGTTATAAATGCTGGAAAAATTATGGAAAAAAAACTTAATCCTACATCATTCCAATCTTCATATACAACAATTGTTCTATTATGATTTTTACCTTTAAAATAAGTTATAAGGATAATTATAA
>JBBITK010000002.1:0-61886 GCA_037440805.1 Arcobacter sp.
TAGGATTTGCTTCTTTAGATGAAATTTATTTTCATCGCTAAAAGAAGTTAAAAATGAAAAAATGAATAGGTCCCTTTAAAATGGGACATTTAGTAGGCTTTATTCTTAAAGCCCTTTAGGATTTGCTTCTTTAGATGAAATTTATTTTCATCGCTAAAAGAAGTTAAAAATAAAAAAAAGAATAGGTCCCTTTAAAATGGGACATTTTAAAGGAGACAAAGTTATGGGATTAAAAGAAGATATAAACTACTCTTTATGGTGTGATTTTATTGAAAGAGATTTTTTAGAAAATAGATTTATAGAGATTATAGAAGATGGAACAATTCACGGAGCAACATCAAATCCAGCGATTTTTGAATCATCTATTACAAACTCTGTTGCTTATAAACAACAACTTGATATGTTACAAGCAAACAACGCAAAAACTATTTATGAAGAGTTAGCTTTGGCAGATATCAAAAGAGCTTCTGTTTTATTGGGAGATTTACACAAAAATGATGCTGATGATGGATTTATTTCTATTGAAGTTGACCCTCTGTTATGTGATGATGCACAAGGAACAATAGAAGAAGGAATCAGATTGTATTCTTTGATAGGTGCAGATAATGTAATGATAAAAATTCCAGCAACTCCTGCTGGATATGTTGCAATGAAGGAGCTTACTTCAAGGGGAATAAATGTAAATGCTACTTTGATTTTTTCTCCACAACAAGCAATAGAGTGTGCAAAAGCATTGGATGAAGGGATTAAAGATTCAAATAGAGATATAAAAGCTGTTGTTTCTGTATTTGTTTCAAGACTTGATAGATTGGCAGATAGTGAGTTTTTAAACAAAGGTTTAGAGACTTCAAAACTTGGAATTATGAATGCAATTAAGTGTTACCATGAGATAAACAAATTCCAAAACCCAAATATTAGAACTTTGTTCGCAAGTACAGGAGTAAAAGGAAATGAATTAAGTCCAACTTATTATGTGGATAATTTGATTTTCCCAAATTCAGTAAATACTGCACCTTTAGGAACTATTGAAGATTGGTTGAGAGATGGAAGTAAAATAGCAACACCAATTACAAGTGAGAGAGATTGTGATATTTACTTTGAAAATATCAAAGAAAAAGGTGTGAAAATCGAAGCAATTTACAATAAATTATTGGTAGATGGTTTAGAAGCATTTAAAAATTCGTTTAGAGATTTGTTATCAAAATTAATAAATTAAGAAAAAATTTAAACATCAATGGATAAAATTTATCCACTGATAAAAATAAAATTTAAAAAAAGGTTTAATATGAATAATTGGAATCCAAATAGTTGGAGAGATTTTCCAATAAAACAGCAACCAGCTTATGATAATGCAGAAGAGTTAAAAAAAGTAGAGGGTGAATTGGCTTCTTACCCGCCGCTTATTTTTGCAGGTGAAGCGCTAAATTTAAAAAAACAGTTAGCAGATGTTGTAAATGGGAAAGCATTTTTACTTCAAGGTGGAGATTGTGCCGAATCATTCAATGTATTTAATGCTACAAATATAAAAGATTTATTTAAAGTTATGATGCAAATGGCTGTTGTTTTGACTTTTTCAGGTGGTTGTCCTGTGGTAAAAGTTGGACGAGTTGCAGGGCAATTTGCAAAACCTAGAAGCTCTGATTTTGAAGATATAAACGGAATTTCTTTGCCTTCTTATAGGGGAGATATTATAAACGATATAGATTTTACAAAAGAAGCTAGAAGAGCAGATGAGCAAAAACTAATAAAAGCATATAATCAAAGTGCAGCAACAATGAATCTTTTAAGAGCCTTTTCAAGAGGTGGTATGGCTGATTTAAATCAAGTTCATTTATGGAATTTGGATTTTGTAAAAGATAACTATTTGGGTGCAAAATATGATGAGTTGGCTAAAAAAATTAGTGAAACTTTGAAGTTTATGAAAGCTTGTGGAATTACAAGTGAAAATACACCACAACTAAATCAAACAACTCTGTTTACTTCACACGAAGCATTGTTGTTAAATTATGAACAAGCATTAACTAGAAAAGATTCAATAACGGGTGATTGGTTCAACTGTTCTGCTCATATGTTATGGATTGGTGATAGAACAAGGGCTTTAAATGAAGCACATATTGAATATTTTAGAGGAATAAAAAATCCAATTGGTTGTAAAGTTGGTCCTTCTATGCAAGAGGATGAACTTATAAGATTGATTGATGCTTTAAATCCTTTAAATGAAGCAGGAAGATTGAATTTAATCGTTAGAATGGGAGCAAATAAAGTTGAAGATTTCTTCCCAAAACTTTTAAGAAGAGTAAAAGCTGAGGGTAAAAATGTATTATGGTCGAGTGATCCAATGCACGGAAATACAATAAAAGCTGAAAATGGTTATAAAACTAGAGATTTTGAAGCAATTTTAAGTGAAGTAAAACAGTTTTTCCAAATCCATAATGCAGAGGGTACTTATGCAGGTGGAATCCACCTTGAAATGACAGGTCAAAATGTAACAGAGTGTACAGGAAGTACAAGTGCTGCAATTACTCAAGAGGGACTTGCAAGTAGATACCACACTCAATGTGATCCAAGATTAAATGCTGACCAAGCTTTGGAGTTGGCATTTATGATAGCTGATACTTTAAAAGAGGCTAGAAAAGACAGATAGAAAAAGAAAAGGTTTTAAACCTTATCTTTTTTATAGGAAAGTATTTTTATAAACTTCTTCATCCCACGCAACAACTAATTTATCATCAAACTCAATAACAGGTCTTTTGAATAAAAGAGGTTCTTTACATAACCACTCAAATTTACCATTTGAATCAAGATTTAACTCTTTTAAATTTAGAGTTTTATATTTTGTACCCTTTGAGTTAAAAAGTAGATTTATATCAGCTTTTGAAGTCCAAGATTTGATTTTTTCACTTGATGGAGTCTCTTTTTTGAAATCAAAAAATTCAACTTCAATATTATTATCTTTGAAAAATTTCAAAGCATTTCTAACACTTCCACAAGTTTTTATTCCATAAACTGTAATCATAAAACTTCTTCTTATTCAATAATTTTTGGAACGATGAAATATCCATCTTCGCTTTTTGGAGCATGTTTTAAGATATGATTTGAAAGTTCTAAGTTTTGGATAGCCACATCTTCTCTTAATTGTGTTCCACCTTCAACTGGACTAAAAGTAGCCTCAATTCCAGAAACATCAATTTCATTCAAATTTTCAACAAAGTTTATAATATCTCCAAGTTCTGATTTTAGTTTCTCTTTTCTTGAATCATCAATCTCTAAACTTGAAAGTTTTGCTAATTTTGCTATTAAGTTATCATCAACATTAATCATTTTTTATCCTTAATTTTTATAATTTATTTTATCAAAAAAGAGTTTATTTGCTTCTTTTAGCGTAAAACTCTTTTTTAAACTCTACCCAATTATTGGCAATTATTGCCTCTCTTGCTTGTTTCATAAGATTTAAATAGTAATGAATATTGTGAATAGAACCAAGTCTAAAATATGTGATTTCAGCAGCCCTATAAAGATGATTTAAATAGGCTCTTGAGAAGTTTTTACAAGTATAACACTCACACTCCTCATCTATTGGTTTAACATCCTCTTTAAACTCTGCTTTTTTGATATTTAATCTTCCAAAACTTGTAAAAAGTGTCCCATTTCTTGCATTTCTTGTTGGCATAACACAATCAAACATATCAACACCACGCTCAATATTTTCTATTAAATCCTCAGGAGTTCCAACACCCATTAAATATCTAGGCTTATCCTTTGGCATAAATTGAGTAGTCCATTCAACTGTTTCATACATATCAGCATTTGGCTCACCAACACTTAGTCCACCTATTGCAAAACCATCATAATCGCTTAATGCACAAAGTTGTTCAGCACTCATTTTTCTAAACTCTTTATCTGTTCCACCTTGAATAATTGCAAATATGTTTTGATTTACTCCTATACCATTTGCTTTTTGTTCCATATGATATTCAATGGCCTCTTTTGCCCATTTTGTTGTTCGCTCGATAGATTTTGCAATTCTCTCTTTTGTATTTGGTAAGGCTACTAAATCATCTAAAATCATCATAATATCGCTACCTAAATCATATTGAGTATCCAATACACTTTTAGGTGTAAAATAGTGTTTACTTCCGTCAATGTGTGATTTAAACATAATTCCATTTTCATCTGGTTTACTATTATCACTTAGTGAGAATGCTTGAAAACCACCTGAATCTGTTAAAAATGAGTTTGGAAATTTTGCAAAACCATGAAGTCCACCAAATTTTTTTACAAGTTTACTTCCAGGTCTTAAGTATAAGTGATAAGTATTTCCAAGTATTATTTTAGCTCCAAGCTCTAGCATATCATTTGCATCAAGAGCTTTTACAGTTCCTTGAGTACCAACGGGCATAAAAACGGGAGTTAATATTGTGCTATGGGCTGTTTTTATTGTACATGCTCTAGCATTGTTTGAAGTTGCGTCTATTTTAAATTCCATAATTTAGGAAACCTTTGTATTAGATATATTCTTTATTATACTAAACTAATCGTTAATTTTTCAGGACAAAGAACTATCAGAGTATTTAAGCTATAATATTTATATGAAAAAGATATTAATTATTTTAGATGGAATTGTTGCAAAAAAATTGATGCACAGAATTGTTGAATCAAACACGGGAGACAATGCTTATGATGTTGTCTATATGAATGATTTAATTTTACCGATTCAAAAACCTTCAAATTTTACATTTTATAAGTTTGACCCCACATCAAAATCTAAATTAGCTATGGTATTAGATAAGGATATTCATAGTGAAGTGCTAATGGCACTAAATTCAAAAGATGAGATGTTAAGTGTTATAAAAAATATTAGAGAACATAAACAAAATATGCCCATAACTATTCTTGATTATTGGGGAATAAAATTAAATGACCCTCATCTTGATATTTATAAAGGTATTGAAGTTTTGGCAAATGGAATGGTTGAAAAGCTTCCAAATGTACCAGTTGTTGCACAAAATATAGGTCTAAAACAGGGTGAAATAATGGAAATAAGAGTTCCATTTGGTAGCTCTTATGCCTATAGATATGTGGGTTCTATTGAACAAAAAGAGTGGAAGATTTTTGCTTTATACAGAAATCAAAAGCTTATGAACATAAAACCATCATTAGTTTTAAAGCCAAATGATGTAATTTTGGTAATTGGAAAACCAGAAGTATTAATGCAGGTTTATAATGCCATTGGTAAAACACAAGGTCAATTTCCAATGCCTTTTGGAAACAATATCTATTTATATTTAGATTTGTATTTACAAAAAATAGAAGATGTAAAAAAAGCAGTTGAAGAGGCAAAATTTTTAAATCAAAAATTAAAAAATAGAAAATTAATAGTTAGAATTACAAGACCTACAACAGTTGATGTTTTAGATTATATAAAATCTGAATTTAAATACAATGACCCTACATCTGTTTTGATGATAGATTATGCAAATAAAGGTTTTGCAAAAATTGTAAAAGAGGATTTTAGAAAATCAGATGTTGGAGCGATTATACTAACAAAAGAGATGTTCCGAAATAGAACTCTTGTGGATAGTATTTTAAATCTAAAAGTTCCAATTTTTAAGTTAGGAAATGAGAGTTTAAAAGCCATAAAAAGAACAGGTGTAATTTTAAATGATAAAAACTCTTATCAACAAATCTCTCCTATAGTTTTTGATGTTGCAACACAGCTAAAAACAAAGATTAAGCTATTGAATCTTGACCCAATAGGACAAGATGATAATAAAAATGATTTAGTGAACCATTTCGAAAATCTATCTAAAATTTTTAATGAAAAAATAGAGGTTGTATCTAGTGGGAAAAACCCTATTAGAGAGTTCAAAAAAGAGAAAAATATTTTACATATTTTACCATTGCGAAAATTGAAATTTAAAAAGAGAAATATTTTTGGCTTTTTAAATACAAATAGTGATTTTATCGCTTTTAATATGACAAAATATAATCAACTTCTAGTACCTATTGTAGAAGAATAAATAAGGAAAATATTAATGAATTTTGAAAAATATCCATTTGAAAAATTAAATGAATTATTAGCAGATATAACACCAAATGAAGCTTTCGAGCCTTCGGTTTTGACTATTGGTGAACCAAAATTTGAAACACCAACTTTTATTCAAGAGAGTCTAAAAAATTCAACAGACCTTTTAAAAAAATATCCATCAACTATTGGGGAACCTTTTTTGAGGGAATCCATGATTAATTTTATAAAAGCTAGATTTGATGTAACTTTAGAAAAAAATCAAGTTTTACCAACTTTTGGAACAAGGGAAGTTTTGTTTAACTTTCCTCAATTTGCACTTTTTGATAAAAAAAATCCAGTTATGGCATTTACAAATCCTTTTTATCAAATTTATGAAGGTGCAGCGATTGCGAGTAGAGCAGAAGTGATTTATATAAATCTTACAAAAGAGAATGGTTTTAAGGCATATTTGAGTGATGAAGATTTGAAAAGATGTGATTTAGTAATTTTAAATTTTCCAAATAATCCAACATCAGCTTCTATGGGAATTGATGAGTTAGGCGAGTGGGTAAAAAAAGCTTTAGAATTTGATTTTATTCTTGTAAATGATGAGTGTTATAGTGAAATTTATTTTGATGAAAACAAAAAACCAGCATCACTACTTGAAGCTTCTATAAAAGTTGGGAATAGTGATTTTAAAAATGTTTTGGTTATGAATTCTATTTCAAAAAGAAGCTCAGCACCAGGGCTTAGAAGTGGAATAATTGCTGGAGATGCGACTATTTTAAAAGATTACTTACAATATAGAACCTATATTGGTTGTGCAAGTCCCGTTCCTCTTCAACAAGCAGCAGCATCAGCTTGGAATGACCAAAAACATGTTGCAGAGTTTAGAAAAATCTATAAAAAGAATTTTGAAATTGCAAATGAACTTTTAGGAACACCAATTCCAGAAGCTACATTTTATATTTGGCTTGAAGTTGATGATGAGATAGAGTTTACAAGAAATTTATATAAAGAAAAAAATATCAAAGTATTACCTGGAAGTTTTTTGGGTAGAGATGGTTTAGGAAAAGGTTACATTAGAATTGCTCTTGTTGAAAATGAAGTGAAAACAAAAGAGGTATTACAAAGATTAAAGGATTTTATAAATGGATAAAGAGACACTATTTCAAGCAAGAACAAACCCTGATTTTTTAAACTATTTGGAAGAGGCAAGGGTTAAATATATGAAAGCAAAAGATATAGCTTTGATGTATGAAACTTTGGATTCTATGTTGGTTTTGGATTTGGATGAAGATAAAATAAATGAGTTGTATCAAGAGATTTTAAAAATATCTTTTGAAAATGTCGAAAAAATATTGGCTGAACATAAAAAATTAGATTTAGAAAATGAAAATTTGCATTATGCAAGAGCTTTATATGAACACGCTATTGAAAAATGGTCAAATGATAATTTTCAAGGAGCAAAGGAGCTATTTTTTGTTTTGGCAAATATTGTTGAAGATGAAATTCTGGAAAAAGCTTTAAATATCTTAATAATATTTTTATCATCAAATATTAGTTTAGATGATTTTTATGATACAAAAGTTGATTTAGAAGCTGATGTGGATGATGAAAAATATGGATATTTTATTATAAATTTTAGATTTGATAATGAAGAATTTTTAAATGAAAATAAAGATATTTTAGAGAGTGAATATAAAAATTTAAAACATTTATTAGGAAATTAATTGAAAGTACATTTTATAGGAATAGGTGGAATAGGTCTTTCTGCCCTAGCTAGATTTTTAAACTTTGATGGTCACGAAGTAAGTGGTTCAGATATGAAAAGTTCTTTAATTACAAAGGCTTTAGAAGATGAGGGGATAAAAGTTTCATGCCCTCAAAGTGCTTCAAATATAGATAAAAATTTCGATATAGTAATCTACTCTGCTGCAGTTACAGATGAGAATCCAGAGTTAATAGAAGCAAGACTTAAACAGATAAGAACTCTTTCAAGAAAAGAGGCATTACCAATTATTTTAGGTGATAAAAAAAATTATTGTGTTGCAGGAGCTCACGGAAAATCAACAACAACTGCAATGTTGGCTTCAATTTTAGAAAGTAGTGCATTAATTGGTGCAATTTCTAAAGATTTTGGTTCAAATTTTAGATATGTAAATGATTTGATAGCTTTTGAAGCAGATGAATCAGATGCCTCTTTTTTACTTTCAAATCCATATTGTGCAATAGTTACAAATGCTGAACCTGAACATATGGAGTATTATCACTATGATTATGATAAATTTTATGGTTCTTATGAAAGATTTTTATCTTTAGCAAAAAAAAGAGTTGTAAATGGTGAAGATAAAGATATACAAAAACTAAAAATTGAAGATGCTACATATTTATACCCATCAACGGATATAAAAAATCTTTGCTACACACTAAAAGACAATCAACCTTGTACTAGATTTGATTTAAAAGATTTAGGAACTTTTGAAGTTTGGGGATTTGGTTTTCATATGGCAACAAATGCCTCTTTAGCGATACTTTCAGCACTTAATGAACTTGATGTTGAAACTATTAGAAAAAATCTTTTAAATTATAAAGGTATTAAAAAAAGATTTGATATTGTTCAATCAAATGAAAAATTTGTTGTAATTGATGATTATGCACACCATCCAACAGAGATTGAAGCAACTATGAAATCTATTGAATTATATGACAATCTTACAAATCTAAATAAAAGAATAGTTCTTTGGCAACCGCATAAATATTCACGAACAAGTGATAATTTAGAGGGTTTTAAAAAATGCTTTAGAAGATGTGATGAACTTATTATTTTGCCTTTATGGACAGTTGCAGGTGAGAAAAAAATAGATATAAATTTTGAAAAAGAGTTTGCTTCATATAATCCTATTTTTGCAGATAGAGTTGTGGCAAGTAATGGAAAAATCGAACTTATAAAAGATGAAAAAATCATTAAAACTTACGATAGTGGAATATTTTTAGGTGTAGGTGCTGGAGATATTACTTATCAATTAAGACATAAATAAAAGTAAAAAATGGATTAGTTTACAAAAACTTTTCCATTTTCAACTCTTATTTTCCCTTCCAATTCATATTCAAAAATCATAGAAGCATATTTTGTTACAACATCATCATAAATAGGATGGTTTTTACAATACTCTAAAAATTCATCTTTTATAGACTCTTTTTTTATATCTCCAAATTTTGATACAAACTCATCAATATTATAAATGGCTTTTGCTAAACCAGTTTTTAGAAGTTGATTTGTTCCTTCACTCTCCCCAATTCTATGGGGTATTGTAAATACTTCTTTTCCCATTTTAAGGGCATATTCTACACTTCTTAAACTTCCACTATTTAAATCTGCTTGTGTAACAACTAGCACATCTCCCAATGCTATAACTAACTCATTTCTTTGAACAAAACTCCAATTTGTAGCTTTGAAATCATCTGCATAGGTAGAAAGTATTAATCCATTGTTTTCTATATCTTCAATAAGTTTTCTATTTATTGCTGGATATTTATGATTTAATCCACAAGGACTCACCATTATTGTATTGTTTGTTCCTGAAGCTTTGTGTGCAATAGTATCAACTCCTATTGCTCCACCACTTACAATACAAATATTTAAAGATGAGAGTTTTGAAGCTAATTGGTGAGTCAAAATTTGCGTGTAAGAAAAAGGTTTTCGTGTGCCTACAAAGGCTATTTTAGGTCTATTAAGTAACTCTAAATTACCTTTATAAAAGATATTTTCTGGATATTTTTTTAATTGTTTAAAGGCAGATATTTCAAAATCTATTTTGTTCATAAAAATCCAATATAATAATTTTATTTATTATATCAGATATTGGTTTGTTTATTGAAGCTCATTTACATAAACAATTTCAACTCCATCAAACAACTCTTTAGCATCTCTTAATACTTTAAATGTTGCTTCATGGGGATGACCTATTGCTAATGCTTTACCTTTTTTCTTGGCTGTTTTTATAGCTTCAAGAAGTTGTTTTTTTATATAACTATACTCTATTTTATTATCTAAAAAAGTTGTTCTTGAAATATGAGGCATATTATACATCTCAGCATATTTTTTAGCATAAGATTTTGAAGCTGTTTTACTATCTACAAAAATAAAGTTATATTTTTTTAGTGCTTGGAAAAGTTTTCCCATTGCTTCATCATTACCTGTGAAAACAGAACCTGTATGGTTGTTGGTATATATTGCATTTGGATACCACTCTCTTAATTGTTTTACTCTAGCCTCTATTTTTTCATAGGAGTCTGTTGTATACAAGGTATTTTCTTCTTCCCCTTTGAAAGCTTTAGATGCTTGCATTGGAAAATGTATCATATAAAAAGGTAAATCTAAAGCAATTTTTGCAGAATTTTTATGTCCCCTTGTTGGAGGCAAAAAAGCCATATTAACTTTATAACCCATCGATAAAATCCTATTTTTTTGATAGGTTGTAGTAACATCATCAATTACGATGGCTAATTTAGGTTTTCCATTTGAGTTATATGCTTCAGTATTATTGTTTTCTTTAGTCTCTATATTTGAAGATTTATCTTCTGTTATTTCATCATACGCTTGTTTTTTATTTTTAGTTTCTTCTATTTTTGTTTGAGGAGTTTTATTTTCAGTTTTTGTTTCAGTAGGTAAAGAATTATTTTTATTTTCTAACTCTTTTGCTCTTTGTAACTCTTTAGCTTTATCTTTTTCTAACTCTTCAATATTCTTTTTTATTATTTCTTGAACTGAAGAAGTAGTATTATTTTGAATATTTTCTACTTTTGTATCAACTTTTTCTTTATCTTCTTTTTTATTTTCATCATCTTTTATTTTTGATTTATTATCATTTTCTTCATTTTTATCATCATTTGGATATTCATCAAATTTATCACTTTTTATTTTTGATGTATCTTCAACTTTCTCTTTTATATTATTTTTAGGTGTTTCCACAACTTTAGGTTCAATAATAACTGGTTTAATAGTATCTTTATCTTTTTTTTCAGTTGTTTCTAAAATATTATTTTCTTTCTTTTCTATGGAGTCTTTTTTCATTAAAAAGTAACTTGCTGTGGCAATGGTACTTGCTATTAGTAAAATAGATAAAAAAATATTTATAGTTTTAATTTTTGAAGGCTTTTTTTTTATTTTTTTAGATTTGTAAGTTTTGTCTGTCATTATGATTTTCGATAGTGAAGTGTTTAAGAGAGGAACCCTCTCTTAAATTATTTTTAGTTAGTTTCTTGGTTAACGATTTTTTTAGCAGCAATCCATGGCATCATAGATCTTAATTGTGCACCTGTTTGCTCAATTAAAGAAGCTTTTGAATTTCTTCTCTCTGCATTCATTCTTGGGTATCCAGCTTGTCCTTCTAAAATGAAGTCTTTTGCAAATCTACCATCTTGAATCTCTTTTAACAATTCTCTCATAGCTTGTTTAGACTCATCATTGATAACTCTTTTTCCAGCTATATAATCACCGTACTCAGCAGTATTAGAGATAGAATATCTCATATCAGCTATTCCACCCTCATACATTAAGTCAACGATTAATTTTAACTCATGTAAACACTCAAAGTATGCCATCATTGGATCATAACCAGCTTCAGTTAAAGTTTCAAATCCAGCTTGAACTAAAGCAGTAGCTCCTCCACATAATACAGCTTGCTCACCAAAAAGGTCAGTTTCAGTTTCATCTTTGAAAGTAGTTTCAATAATTCCAGTTCTTCCTCCACCAATAGCAGAAGCATAAGATAATGCTAACTCTTTAGTATTTCCAGTTGCATCTTGGTGAATAGCGATTAGGTCAGGAATTCCTCCACCTTTTGTAAATTCACTTCTTACAGTATGACCTGGAGCTTTTGGAGCAACCATCATTACATTGATATTTTTCTTTGGAGTGATTCTTCCATAGTGAATGTTAAATCCATGTCCAAATGCAACAGTTGCACCATCTTTTAAGTTTGGAGCAATTTCATTTTTATAGATATCAGCTTGATTTTCATCTGGTAATAAAATCATAACAACATCACATTCAGCAGTAGCTTGTGCAACTGTTAAAACTTTGAAACCTTTAGCTTCAGCTTTTTTCCAAGATGAACCATCTTGTCTTAATCCAACAATAACTTCAACACCAGAATCTCTTAAGTTTTCAGCGTGTGCATGACCTTGAGAACCAAATCCAATCATAGCAACTTTTTTTGATTTAATTAACTCGATATTACAATCTCTATCGTAGTAAACATTTAATGCCATTGATATACCCTCTATCGTAAATTTTTAGGGATTATATCTAAGATAAACTAAATTTTTGGTAATTCTATTTTAAAGGAAGCACCTCTATAATTCTCTTTATCTATAATAAAATTTTTATTTTGTACAGTTAGTGAACCTTTCATATGTTTTTCAACTATCTCTTTACTCATAAAAAGTCCAATTCCTGTACCTTGACTTTGATGTTTTGTTGTAAAATATGGGTCGAAAATTTTATCAATTATAGATTTTTCTATTCCCCCTGCATTATCTATTATCTCTATAATATTGGTATTTTCATGGGAATAAATAGTTACTTGAATAAATTTTTGTTTGATTTTTCTTTCATTTAAAACATCTTTTGCATTGTTGAAAATATTTAAAAATACTTGAGTTAATTCATTTTCAAATCCAATACTAAAGAGTTCATTTTCTTTGTAATCTTCTACTAAATTTATGGAATTTTCTTTAAAAATTATATTTAATATTGTTAGACTATTTTTTAGTGGTGTCAAAATATTGAATTTTGTTTTCTCTTTGTCTTCTTTGAAAAAAGTTCTAAAATCATCTATAGTTTGAGATAAGAACTGAACATAATTTGTTATATCTTGCAAAGATTTTTTCATACTTTCATTATCTGCTAAATGTAACTCTATCTCCAAAATTTTAGAAGAGGCAGTTGATGAAATTGCTGATAATGGTTGTCTCCATTGGTGAGCAATATTTCCTATCATCTCTCCAAGAGCTGCAAATCTTGACTGTTGAATCAGTTGTTTATCTTTTTTTCTATTTTTTAATAACTCTTCCATAATTCTTATTTCAAGATTATTATTCAACTCTTGTAATTCTCTAGTCTTTTCACTAACAATATTTTCTAAATTATCATTTAAAATTTTTAATTTTCTTTGTACTTCTATCTCCTTTGAAATATCGTTTAAAACAATAATGATAATGTAGTTTTGTTCATTTATTCTGTCAAGATATTTTTTTCTAGCAGTAATGGAAAAATGCCTAAGTTCTCCTTTTTTTTTCATTGCAACTTTGTATTGTTTTGAGGGGTTCCTTAAAATTTGTTCGAACCACATTAATCCATTGTAATCTTTATTTACAATATACTCAGGATTATTTAAATCAACAAAAAATTCACAAATACATATTTTTTTCTGATAAAAATCATTAAAAGATTTAAAATTACTAAAAAAGTTTAATAAAGCACTATTTGCATCTATCATATATTTACCATTACTAACAACTACAATATTTGGTTGTCCATCCAAAATAGCCCTAGTGGAAGCTTGTTGAGTTTGTAATCCTTTTTCATTTTTATTTATTCTTTTTGCAACAAAATAACCAAAAACTAAAACAAATATTATGATAAAAAGTAAAATTAAAAGTTCTGTTTTTTTATAGTGTTCTTTTTGTTTTTTTATCTCCACTTCTAATTCATTTAATTCCGAAATATTTTTATTTAGAAATTCATTTGTTTTAGAATAAATTTTTTTAATAAAAATAGGAGACAATTTAAGTAAAGCTTTGATTTTTTTATCTGTTAAAATGTAATGTTTAAAATCATCTTTATCCTCAAAACTATTTTTTTCTTTTAGATAGGTAGATATTAATTTTCCATTTTCCAAAAATGTTTCAATATTTACTTCAAAAGAGAGGTTTATTAATAAAGATTTTTTTTTGATATTTTCAATATTAGTTGCAATATTTTTTTGAATAAAATAGTTAGCCTCTTCATTTGGAGATATTATTGAAAAATTATAGAAATTTGAGTTTAATTCATTTAAATTAAATATAATATCTTTTGAAGTTTCAATATTTTGCTTCAAAGAAGCCGTTTTTTCATCTAATTTATTTATTAAATCATTGAAGAAAAAATTTGTAAAAAAAAGTAAAGCCAAACCAAGAATAAAGGTTGTTAACAGTAAACCTAATTGATTCATTGTTTTGGAAAAAAAGTTTTTCAATTAAAATCCTAATGAAAATAATTTTTTAATTAAGTAACATAATATATAAAAAAAGGAAAAAATTGTATAAAAATATATTTATAAAAATAGAAAATAGAGAAAATATCTTTTCAGTTGAAGAAAACTCCAAAATAAGAGAATTAATAAAAGAAGAAATATTAATAGAAAATGAAAATGGATATGAAATAAACTCAAAATACAAAGTTGCAACAGTTAAAATAAATAAGAATTTAGTAATTTTGGAAGATATATCAAATGAGCACAAAAATATAAAAATAGATATGGAAGATTTAAACGGTGCTTATGATGGAGATTTTGTTTTAGCTAAAAGAGTTTTTAATCCAAGAAGTAGAAATAAAGCAAAAGTTATAAAAATTTTGGATGGTAAAAAAAATGAAATTTTAGTTTATATAAAAGATAAACAATTTCATACTCTAAAAGAGAATCTTACTTTAAAATCTAAAGAGGCTCTAAATTATAATGATGGCGATATTTTGTTGGTTGATAATAAATCATTTGAGCTTGTAAAAAATATTGGGAATATCTCAAATCCAGCTGTTGATGAAATAATCTCTTTGATTTTATATAAAGAAGATTATAGACTTGATAAGAAACTTTTAGTGGAAGCTAAAATGGATGATGAAAACAGAAGAGTTGATTTAAGAGAGTTACCATTTTGTACCATTGACCCAAATAGTGCAAAAGACCACGATGATGCAATATATTATGATGAAGAGCAGAAAATTTTATATGTTGCAATCGCTGATGTTTCTTATTTTGTAAAAGAGGGAAGTGAACTCGATGAATTGGCATTTTTGAAATCTTCATCTATTTATTTACCAAATAAAGTTTTACCAATGTTGCCAAATGAGTTGAGTGAAGATTTATGTTCACTCAAAGAGGATGAAGATAGATACTCTTATGTTTTTAAAATCTATTTGGATTTGGAAAAATTCACAGTTATCAAAAGTGAGCTTTTTGAAGCAATTATTAACTCTCACAAAAAATTTACCTATGGAAGAATAGATAGGGTTATTGAAGGACATTTTGATCAATATTCAAAAATGGAAAAAGAGATTTTTGATTATCTATTAAGCTTATATGAAATCACAAAAAAATTTAGGGCAAAAAGATTGCTGAATGGTTATGATTTTAGAACAAGTGAAAATAGATTAAGATTAAAAAATGGAAAATTAGAGAGTATTGAAGTAGAAACTTCAACAGATTCACATCAATTAATTGAAGAGTGTATGTTACTTGCAAATGTGGAAGCGAGTAAAAAATTAGCAGGAAAAGGTATTTTTAGAATTCATGAAGAACCATCTTTTAAAGATATTTCAAAACTTGTTGATGAAGTAAATTTATTAGGAATTGAAGTAAAACTGCAAAAAGATGTTCATTCAACAATTACTCATATTCAAAACAAAGCTAAATATTCAATGATGGCATTGGAAATTGATGAATTAATTATTCAATCCCAAGCTCAAGCAAAATATAGTTCAAAGAATTTGGGACATTTTGGTTTAGGTTTCTCTTCATACTCGCATTTTACAAGTCCAATTAGAAGATACTCAGATTTAGTTTTACATAGAATTTTAAAAAGCAAAAGAATACCTCAAAATATAGATGATATTTGTGAACATATTTCATTAATTGAGAGAAAAATAGACCAATTGGTTTGGGATTTGGAAGATAGAAAATATGCAAGATGGGCGAATGAAAATATTGGTGAAGAGATAAAAGTTAGTGTTAGTGATATTCAAAGAAGTAGAGGTATTTGTTATGAAAAGATTGTTGGAATGAAAGTGATTTTTGACAACTACAAAGGACAAAAACTCTTTACAAAATTGAGAGCAACTATAAAATCTGCAAATCTTTTCACAAAAGAAATAGTAGTATCTATAAAATATTAAATTTTTAAAATAGGGCAAAAAACAATGTATAAAAATGAATTTGATAATTTACTAAAGCAAGGTAAAATTTTTAAAAACTATCTATTTTATGGGCAATCTATCTATTTGATAGAAGAATATTCCACAAATTTAGCAAAAATACATAGCCAAGATGATGATTTTGAAAAGATATATTTTGAAGATTATGATTATAAGGAAGTAAAAGATAAGTTGGCTCAATCTTCACTCTTTTCTGATAGTAATGTGATTTTATTGAAACTTGATAAGAAAATTCCAAAAAAAGATTTAGATAGTTTAGTTGATACTTGTTCTTCAAATCCAAATTCTATTTTAATAATTGCTTGTATGGGAGATGTAGATTTCAAAACAATGGAAGATAGTTTTAAAAAACAAAATTGTGCAAGTGTTAGATTTTTTCATCCAACAGATAGTGAAGCTGTGAGATTTTTGGAATATCAAGCAAAAAATTTAAATCTAAAATATGATGTTTCAGCATTAAATCATCTATATTTTATGCATAAATCTGATTTATCTTTATGTGTAAATGATTTGAGAAAATTAGCAGTTTTAAATGAAAATATAACATCATCATTAGTTAATCTACATTGTTTTGGTATGGGAAATGTAAATTTTGAAGATTTTTTATATGATTTATTAACAGGCAAAGATATAGGAGAAGATTTAAATTTACTTTTAGAAAATGGGGAAAATGAGATTTATTTATTAAACCAAATTGTCTCTTTTATTCAACAGCTTTTTATGATTTCATCCTACGCAAGGTCTATTGGAGAGCCAAACCCAAAGGAAATTTTGGGATTTATTCCCCCTAAAAATATTTGGGAAAAGAAATCAAAATTAGCAATCGGAATTAAACCTGAGAAATTTGAAGAGATGTTAAATTATCTATTAGAAGTTGAACTTTTACTAAAAAGCTCAAAAATAGATAACCATAATTTGTACCTTCAATCTGTTCTAAGAAATTTTACAGTTTTTTTTAGATAAAATCACGCACTTTACAAGAGTGAGTAGTCCTTGCTGATATTAGAAATGTAAAGAATACCGGCGTAATCTATAAGGAGAAAAAATGTCAAAATTAAAACATTATGAAACAATGTTTATCTTAAAGCCTACTTTAACTGAAGAAGAAACAGTAGCGCAATTTGAATCAATCAAAGCTATGATTGAAAAAAATGGTGGAGAAATTGCAGTTTGTGACGATATGGGAACAAGAGAACTTGCATATGAAATCGAAAAATGTAAAAGAGGTCACTACTATGTGATTTATTTTAGAGGAAATCCATCAGGAATTGCTGAAATCGAAAGAAATTATAGAAATAATGAAAATTTAATTAGATTTATTTTTATAAAATATGAGTCTAAAAAAGAGATCGCATCTTGGACAAGAATGAGCGAAGAGGCAGCTAAAAAAGCAGCTAAATAATAATAACTAGGAACCCTTATGTACAATAAAGTAGTAATGATAGGAAATTTAACTAGAGATATTGAATTAAGATATTTACCATCTGGTTCTGCAATAGCAAAAGGTGCAATAGCTACATCTTTTAAATACAAAACTTCAACTGGTGAACAAAAAGATGAAGTTTGTTTTTTAGATTTCAATATTTTTGGAAGAAGTGCTGAGGTTGCTAATCAGTATTTAAGAAAAGGTTCAAAAGTTTTATTAGAAGGAAGACTTGTGTTTGAACAATGGACAGCACAAGATGGCTCAACAAGAAGTAGACACTCTTTGAGAGTTGAAACTATGAAGATGTTAGATTCTAAAAATGATTCTGGAAATATGAATTCAGAGAGCAACTATGGTTCTCAAAATAGTTATATGCAACCTACGAATCAATATGATGAATTACCATCTGGTAACAGCTACAGTGGTGGTATAGCTGCTCAACAACCAAAACAAAATTTTGAGTATAAAATACCTGAAATTGATATAGACGAAGACGAAATACCGTTTTAGAAAAAGGAAAATCAAATGGCTGAAAGAAGAAAATACGGAAAAAAATATTGTAAATATACTGAAATGAAAATCGATGCTATCGATTACAAAAACACTGAGTTATTAAAAATTTCTATGAGTGAAAGAGGTAAAATTATGCCTAGAAGACTTACTGGAAATTCTAAAAACTTCCAAGAAATGGTAGAAAAAGCAATAAAAAGAGCTAGACATATGGCATTAGTACCATACATTGTTGATACTAAAAATGTTACAGATGCAGCTTACTCTAAAAACGCTTATTAATATTTAGTTTTTAGTACAAAAAAGGGAAGAGTTTATCTCTTCCCTTTTTTTATTTTTAAAAAAGAGAAAATTATGGAAGAGAAATTAAAAATCGCTTTAAGATTAAGATTTGAGTATTACAACACATTTGAAGGAAAAGAGGATATTTGGCATAAGAAATATAAAAATAATGAACTCTATGAAGTTGTTGTAAAAAGTTTTGCTTATGATTTTAAAGAGATAGGCAATATGATGCCAAAATTAATAAAAGATGAAGGAAAATTATAATTCCTCCATTTTAATATAATCAGAATCAGTTCTGATTGTAAACAATGGAACCCTTTTTTCCCAAACGGTTTTACTCGGTGTGTCCATAAGTGAAATTCCAAGAGCAGTTAATTCATCTCTTACTTTATCAGCTGTTGTGAAATCTTTTATTTTTTTAGCTTCATTTCTTTGTTCTATTAAAGTTTCTATTTTTTGTTTTGTATTTTCATCTATTCCAAATTGAAAATAAGAATAAGCATCATTTCCTGCAAAACCTAAAATATTTTCAATAAACTCTATATTTGAAACAATCTCCATTTTTAGATTCTTATCTTTTGGATTTATATCTAATTTATCATTTGAAACAGAAACAAACTCATCAATAACAGCAAAAGCTTTTGAGCTATTTAAATCATCATTTAAAGCATTTAAAATATCTGTTTTGAATTGTTTATTTATTTGTGAATTTGCTATTCCATAAACTCTTTTTTTAAGTCTATAAAGCTTATCAAGTCTTTTTTTAGAAGCTATTAAATCCTCTTCATTGAAGTTAAAATCTGCTCTATAGTGTGCAGACATCAAATAAAATCTAATAACTTCCCCAGAATAAGCTTTTAACACATCCTTTAAGAAAAATGAGTTACCCAAAGATTTACTCATCTTTTCACCATTAATATTTACAAAACCGTTGTGCATCCAATATTTTGCCAAATGTTGTCCGCTAGAGCATCTAGTTTGTGCAGCCTCATTTTCATGGTGAGGAAAGAGTAAATCCGCTCCTCCTCCGTGAATATCTATTTGATAAGGGGTATTTTTGTATGCTAAATGTTTTTCTATCATAGCACTACATTCAATATGCCATCCTGGTCGCCCTAAACCAAATGGTGCTTCAAAACTAACATCATTTGTTTTTGCAAATTTCCATAGGGCAAAATCAGATGGATTTCTTTTTTCTTTGTTTTCTTCAATTCTTGATTGTGAATTCTCATCACTTATTTTATGTGAAATTTCACCATAAGAGTTATCTTTTGAAGTATCAAAATATACACCATCACTTGTAGCATAACCAACATCTTTTGAAATGAGATTATTTATCATATCTTTCATTATTTCAAGATTTTCAGTAGCTTTTGGTTCTATTGTATTTGGAAGAATATTCAAAGAGTTCATATCATCTTTATATGCTTGAATATATTTTGATGTGATTTCTTCTAAAGGTAGGTTTAAATCTGTCATTTTTTTGATGATTTTATCATCAATATCAGTGAAATTTTTGGTCATAGTTACTTCATAATCATTTGCTTTTAAAACCCTATGAAGTAAATCAAAGGCTATTGCACTTCTTGCATGACCCAAATGAGAATCATCATAAACTGTTGGTCCACAAACATATATTTTAACTCTCTTCTCTTCTATTGGTTCAAAAAGAGTTTTCTCTTTTTTCACCGAATCATAAATATATATTTTATTCATTTTATTTAAATAGTGCTTCTAATGATTTTGTATCAGTAACTTTTTCTTGAGCAGGTGTGATTTGTACATTTTCACTATTTGAAGAAGTTGTGCTAGAAGCAGTTTCAACCAATTCAATCTCATATTTTGTAAGCATTGAAGCTAATCTGATATTTAAACCATCTTTTCCAATTGCTTTTGATTTTTGATCACTAGGAATAGTAACAACAGCTTTACCTTTATCTGCACCTTTTGCAGGTTCTGTGATTTTTACAGAGTTTATAATTGCAGGAGATAAAGCTCTTGCTATGAACATTTCAGGAATTGTAGAGTATTCAACACAATCAATACTTTCGTTACTTAATTGCTTAGATACCGCACCAATTCTTACACCTTTTACTCCTACAACAGCACCAATAGCATCTATTTGAGGGTCTATTGTAGATAGAGCTATTTTAGATCTAGTTCCAGGAATTCTAGCACTAGCTTCAATTGTAACTTTTCCATCTTTTAATTCAGGAACTTCAAGAGTTAAAAGGCTTTCTAAAAATTTTGGCGAAGTTCTTGAAATATCAATTAATAATCCATTTGATTTATCGATATTTACACCTCTTACTACAGCTTTTACTGTGTCTCCAACTCTAAAAGATTCACCTTTTATTCTGCTTTTTCTTTGTAAAACACCCTTTACCTCTCCAATTTCAATAAAAGTGTTTTCTTGTCTATCTATTCTTGAAACTGTTCCAGAGATAGTTTTTCCAATTTTATCTTTGTATTTATTAAGTAAATTCTCTTCTATAAATCTTTGAATTCTGTATTCAAAATTGTTATGTAAAATAGTGGCAGCATTTCTTCCCATATTTTCAAACTCTAAATCATAGTTTACAAAATCTCCAATTTCTAAATCAGAATCTAACTCTTTTGCTTCACTTAGAGGAATGAAATTATCAACATTAAATGTAGTTTCTACTCCTATTCTTGGATCTTCATCAGAAACAACCTCGATTTTTTGGAAAAGTTGAAGCTTTTTATTTGCTCTATCTATTTTTGCATCAAATCTTAATGTTTCATCAACCATTTTTTGTGCAGTTTTAATCAATGATTCTTTTAAAGCATTTTCAACATCGTCTATTTTAAGACCTTTTTCGTATGCTATTGAATCTAAAATATCTATTATTTTATCCATAAATAACCTTCTGTTTTTTAACATTGAAATGTTGTGTTTTGATTTTCAATGTGGAGTGTAGTCTTGGAGTATAGCAAAATAACCCTTTTATAGAAATAAAAGCAATATTAAGTTAAAATCTAAGAACTTATAAAAACAAAAAAGGTCTTAAAATGGAATTATTATTAGTTAGAAATGAATTAAATGAAAAGCCAAAAAAAGTACAAATTGAGAAGTTAAAAGAGGATTTAAAAAACAACGGTCAAAAAATATTCTATTTTGATAGAGATAACTCTCACAAAGATATGATGGCTTTAGTTGATAGCTTTGAGAAAGATGGTTTTAATGTGTATTTTAGAGAAGTAAAATACGGTTTAGCAGATGATGAGTATATGTACGAAGTACATGCACTGTAATAATTAATTGTGAAAGATAATATGAGTCAAAATAAAAAACTATTTATACAAACTTTAGGGTGTCAAATGAATGACACTGATAGTCAGCATATTCAAGCAGAACTTGAAAAACATAAGGGATACTCTGCAACAGATAAAATTGAAGATGCAGATTTGATTATAATTAATACTTGCTCAGTTAGAGAAAGACCTGTTCAAAAACTTTTTTCTGAAATTGGACAATTTAATAAAAAGAAAAAAGAGGGTGCAAAAATTGGTGTTTGTGGATGTACAGCTTCACATTTAGGTAAAGATATCATAAAAAGAGCACCATATGTGGATTTTGTAGTAGGAGCTAGAAACATCTCAAAAATAAAAGATGTGGTTGATGTAAAAGGTGCTGTTGAAGTATCTATTGATAATGATGAATCAACTTATGAATTTGCAACTGCTAAAACAAATAAATATAGAGCAAGTGTAAATATCTCTGTTGGTTGTGATAAAAAATGTACATATTGTATAGTGCCTAGTACAAGAGGTGAAGAGATCTCTATCCCTCCTGAAATGATTGTAGAACAAGTGCGAAAATCTGTTGAAGAGGGTGCTGTTGAAGTAATGCTTTTGGGTCAAAACGTAAACTCTTATGGAAGAAGATTTAGTGATAAAAGAGAGAAGTATACATTTACAAAACTTTTACAAGATGTTTCAAAAGTTGAAGGTTTAAAAAGAATTAGATTTACTTCTCCTCATCCATTACATATGGATGATGAGTTTATTGAAGAGTTTGCAAGAAATGAAAAAATCTCTAAGTGTATTCATATGCCTTTACAAAGTGGTTCAACTGAAGTTTTAAAAGCTATGAAAAGAGGTTACACTAAAGAGTGGTTTTTAAATAGAGCTTCAAAAATGAGAGAATTAGTACCAAATCTAAGAATTACAACTGATATTATTGTGGCTTTCCCTGGTGAAACACAAGAAGATTTTGAAGATACTTTAGATGTGGTAAATCAAGTTAAATTTGATCAAATTTTTAATTTCAAATACTCTCCAAGACCTGGAACTGAAGCTTTAAATATGGCTGATAAAGAGCTTTCTGATGAAATAGGAAGTGATAGATTAACTGAACTTATAGAACTTCATAAAAGATATTTAGAAGAGTCTATGCCAAAATTAATTGGTACAACTGTAAATGTTTTAATTGAGAGTTTAAAACCAAATGGAGAAGTTTCTGGTTATACAGATAACTATTTACAAGTTTTTGCAAAAGGTAGTGATGAATTACTTGGAAAATTTGTAGATATTAAAATCATAGATGTTACAAGAACAGCATTAAAAGGTGAAGTTGTAAAATAATGACTAAATATTTGAAATTAAATGTTTTGCCTTATTTATTATATTTTTTGGCAAGAATTATTTACTTTACAAATAAAAAAGTTTTTCATCATCCAAATTTTAATGACAATGAGAGTTTTATTTTTGTTGCTTGGCATGGAGATTTATTGGCTCAGCCAATAAATTATAAAAAAAATAGACCAAATCATATTGTAAAAACTATGATTAGTCAGAGTAAAGATGGTGAAATCATTGCCAAAGTATATTCACTTTTTGGAGTTGAATCTATTAGAGGTTCCTCTTCAAAAGGTGCTGCAAAAGCATTGATAGGAACTATAAAAGAGATAAAATCTGGAAGTGATGTGGCTTTAACTCCAGATGGTCCAAGAGGACCTAGATTTTCCATCGCAGATGGTGTTATTGCCATTGCACAAAAAAGTGAAGCTAGAGTTGTAGTTCTAAACTCCATACCTTCAAAATTTTGGCAATTTAATTCTTGGGATAGATTTGTTTTACCAAAACCTTTTGGTAAAATAGATTTTTATATGAGTGAGCCTTTTGATATTTCAAAAATGGAATTTGAAGAAGCAAGAGATTTTATTAAGAATAAAATGATGATTCATGCAATGCCTTAAAACTAAAGTTTAGGAAATATAATGTTTAACAAAGAGTTTTTATTTATAAACGCTATCAAATACGCAAATGGTCAATTAAAACTTGATTATAAAAAAATCAAAGATGAACAAATTGTTGAAACTAATAACTCTGCATTTTTAGCAGATAGTGATATTATTCCTATTGATATTGCTCACAAATTAAATAGTTCACAATCAGAAAATCAAAATAGTTATATTTCTACACTTTTAATAAACGATAATCCTACTATAAAACCTATTGGCGAGGCTATAAATTCTAAAGAGTTTGATATTGCTCAATTTAATCAAGAGTTTAATATTGTTACTACAAAAACTAGTATAACAGAAACTACTAGCTATTTTCATTTGACGGGTTTAGATTATATATATTCAGCATTTCATATTATGAATTTACATTTGGAAGAGAATGTAAGTAGCGATGAGATGTTAGTTTTTTTGTTTAATAATAAAGCATATATTCTAATTGTAAATAAAAATTCATCGATAGTTTTTAATGGTGTTGAAGAACTTATAACATTTGAACATATTAAAAAAACCCATTTCTATAATAATGATATGGATAGACAAATGTTATTTGATGAAGTTTATTTCTTTGAATTAAATTCAATTATCACAAATACTCTATCAAATTATTATGCCAAAGATGGTAGTGAAACAATTAAAAAGATCACAATTTTATACACAATAAAACAGATAACAAATGAACAATTAGAGCAACTAAGAGATGAAACTCTTATAAAAGTAGATTATCATCCAATTAATATTGATGAAGAAATTTTTGAATTATCAAAAAATAGACATTTCAAAAAAAGTTTCATTAAGCCAAGAAAGAAAAAGAAAAAATCAAATATAGTATGGTTTATAGCTATTATTTTAACTATGATTTTGATTTTTATAGGATTTAAATATAGTGATGAAATAGTTAATATTTTATCTTCTAATAAAGAGAAAACAGAAAAAGTTGTTGTAGAAAAAATAGAAGAAGCAAAAACTGAAGAAAAGATTTCTCCTAAAATAGAACCTAAAGTTGTAGTTGAAGAGAAAAAAGAAGAGCCAATAGTTGTTAAAAAAGAGGAAAAAATAGATATTAAATTACCTGATCATATCTATTTAAATGAGATTATCTCAAATAAAATTAGTACAATTTTTGGAGTAATATCTTATGATGTGGTTTTAAAAGATATTAGAATAGAAGATAATGTCGTTGTATTAAATAGTACTCTTTTGAAAAAGAGAACTTTTGAAAAATCATTAAAACCAAATTTAGAGAAATTATATAAAGAGGTAGATTTAAGAGTTGAAGATAAGAATAAAAAGGCTTTAATTGATTCTACTATAACATTAAAAGATGAAATATTATCTTCAGATATTAATTACAAGAATTTTAATGGTAAATATGATGTTGATAAATATCTTTCTACAACAGAAGTTGATGAAGTGGTAAAATCTTTAATGCCAAAAAATGCAATAATAAAAAATTTAGAAGTTAATGAAGTTGATTATGTATCGAAATCTAATTATAAAATTAATATTTTGACTAAATCTCCTGTAGAGTTTTTTAATTTAATTGATAGATTAAATGCTCAAAATAGCTCAATAAATATCAATTACCCTATTTCTATGAAAAAGACTTTAAATGGAATAGAAATAGAGTTTAATTTAGTTTATAATCAAGGGAAGAAATAGATTTTAGATTTGTATGAGAATTAAAAAAGGGGAAGATTTTGATATCTTCCCCTTTTTCATAGCAATGAATTATAAATTAATCCATTGTTCCTGCAGGTACATGAACATGACCTTCCATAATAATTCTTGCACTTCTACTCATAGTTGCTTTATCAACTACATATTTTCCATTTTCTTTTTTAATTACTGCACCAACTTTTAAAGTTCCTGATGGGTGTCCAAACTCAACTGCAGTTTTTTCTCCTCCACCAGCAGCTAGATTTACTAAAGTTCCTTCAATACAAGCAGCAACACCAATAGCAACTGAAGCAGTTCCCATCATAGCGTGGTGTAATTTTTGCATAGATAATGCTCTTACGTGTAAATCAATCTCATCTGCTTTGATTTCTTTACCACTTGATGTAGTAAAATCAGATTTTGGAGCAACAAAAGCAATTTTTGGAGTATGTTGTCTTGTTTCTGCTTCTTTTAAGTCAGTTATTAAACCCATTTTTAATGCCGCATAAGATCTAATTGTTTCAAATCTTGCAAGTGCTTCAGCATCATTGTTTATATCAACTTGAAGTTCAGTTCCTTTGTATCCTATATCAGCAGCATTTACAAAACAAGTTGGAATTCCAGCTGTAATCATAGTAGCTTTAAATGTACCAATTCCTGGAACTTCTAAATCATCTACTAAGTTTCCTGTTGGGAATAACTCTTCACTTGGATCTACAGGTTCTGCGAACTCTAATACGATTTCTTCAGCTGGGAATGCAACACCATCGATGTAGTAATCTCCCATCTCTTTAACCATACCATTTTCCATAGTTACATAACAAAGAATAGTTTTTTTGATATTTGCTTGCCAAATTCTTACACAACAAACACCATTTTCAGGCACATTATCAACTAATCCTTCTTTAATTGCAAAAGGACCAACTGCACTTGATAAATTTCCACAGTTTCCACTCATATCCACAAAATCTTTATCGATTGCAACTTGACAGAAATAGTAATCTACATCGTGATTTGGAACTGAACTTTTTCCAACTAAAATAGCTTTAGAAGTAGATGAAGTTGCTCCTCCCATACCATCCATTTGTTGTTTATAAACATCAGGACTTCCTACGATTCTTTGAAGTAATTTATCTCTTTTTGTTGGATCTTCTTGTGCTTGTGCAGGTAAATCAGCGATGTTGAAGAATGTACCTTTAGAAGTACCACCTCTCATATATGTAGCTTTTACTTTAAATTGCGGTTGATAACTCATGTTTTCTCCTGTTTTGATATAAAATTATCTCTAAAAATATAGTAAATACCTTTAGAGATAATTTTAGGGCAAAGCCCTAAAATTCAATTATTACTATTTACCAGCAATAACATCTTTAGCGAATTTTTGTAAAATTCCACCATTTTTGTAAACATCAACTTCAGCAGAAGTATCTAATCTACATAATACGTCGAATTTAACAACTTCACCATTTGCTCTTGTCATAACAACAGTTAAGTCACATCTTGGAGTGATTTCACCCTCAATGTCAAATGTTTCTGTTCCATCGATTGCATAAGTAAATCTTGTTTCACCATCTTTGAATTGTAATGGTAATACACCCATTCCAACTAAGTTAGTTCTGTGAATTCTCTCAATTGATTCAGCAATTAAAACTTCAACACCTGCAAGTCTTACACCTTTAGCTGCCCAGTCTCTAGAAGACCCTTGTCCATAGTTAGTTCCAGCAATAATGATAAGTGGTTGTTTTCTATTTGTATACTCTTCAATAGCTTCCCACATTCTAGACTCAACACCCTCTGGCATAATTTTTGTTAATGAACCTTGTTTAACAGAACCATCTTCTTTTTTAACCATTTCGTTAAATAGTTTTGGATTTGCTAAAGTAGCTCTTGAAGCTGTATGGTGATCCCCTCTGTGTGTTGCATAAGAGTTTAAATCTTCTACTGGTAATCCCATTTTTAAACAATATTCACCAGAAGCTGAGCTTGGTAAAATTGCATTTGATGGAGATAAGTGGTCAGTAGTGATATTATCTGGGAATACCCCTAATGGTCTCATATTTTTTAATGCTGGCATTTGCATATATTCATCTTCCCAGTATGGTGGTTTGTTGATATATGTAGATTGCGTATTCCATTTATAGAATGGCGATGCTGTAGTTCCAGTTAAACCATTTCTAGCAAACATTGGCTCATAAATAGCGTTATACATTTCAGGTCTAACGTATTCTTTTTCAATAGCATCGATTTCAGCATCACTTGGCCATAAATCAGCTAATTTAATATCATTACCATTTGCATCTTTACCTAAAACATCATTTTCAATATCAAATCTAACTGTTCCTGCTAATGCATAAGCAACAACAAGTGCAGGTGACGCTAAGAATGCCTCTTTTACGTATGGGTGGATTCTTCCATCAAAGTTTCTGTTTCCAGATAATACAGCAGTTGAATAGATATCTCTATCAATAACTTCTTGTTGTATTTTTGGATCTAATGCACCTGACATACCGTTACATGTTGTACAAGCAAAACCAACAACACCGAATCCTAATTTTTCCATTTCTGGTAATAATCCAGCTTCTCTTAAGTAAACTTCGATAACTTTTGAACCTGGAGCTAATGAAGATTTAACCCATGGTTTTCTTGTTAATCCTAAAGCGTTTGCTTTTTTAGCTAATAAACCAGCAGCAATAACGTTTCTTGGATTTGAAGTATTTGTACAAGAAGTAATAGCAGCAATTAAAATACCACCATCTGGAATTAAATCACCCTCTTGAGTCCACTCTTTTACGATTCCTTCTGCTCTTAAAGTAGAAGTTGGAACTAATTTGTGTGGTTTAGAAGGACCAGCTAATGATCTTGATACTGATGTTAAATCAAAAGTTAATGTTCTAGCATATGTAGCTTGTTCAAAAGCATCTGCCCATAAACCATTAGCTTTAGCATAAGCTTCAACTAATTGACATTGTTTTTCTTCTCTTCCAGTTACTCTTAAATAAGAGATAGTTTGGTCATCAATAGCAAACATACCTGCACTTGCTCCATACTCAGGAGTCATATTTGCAATAGTAGCTCTATCACCTAAGTTTAAGTATTTGATACCTGAACCATAGAATTCTAAGTATGCAGAAATAACTTTGTTTTCTCTTAAGAATGAAGTCATAGCTAATGCAATATCAGTAGCTGTAATTCCAGGAGCTCTTGTTCCAATGATTTCAACACCAATGATTTCTGGAACCCTCATATAAGAAGGATTACCTAACATTACGTTTTCAGCTTCTAATCCACCAACACCAACAGCAATAACACCAAGTGCATCAACATGAGGAGTATGTGAGTCTGTTCCAACTAATGTATCAGGAGATGCAACACCATCATTTAAATGAACTACTGGAGACATTTTTTCTAAGTTGATTTGGTGCATAATACCGTTACCTGGAGGGATAACATCAACGTTATTAAATGCTTCTTTTGTCCAGTTAATAAAGTGGAATCTATCTGCATTTCTTCTATCTTCGATATCTCTATTTTTTTGGAAAGCATCTGGATCAAATCCACCACACTCAACTGCTAACGAGTGGTCAACGATTAATTGAGTAGGAACAACTGGATTTACTTTTAGTGGATCTCCACCTTTTGAAGCAACTGCTTCTCTAAGACCTGCAAGGTCAACGAAAGCTGTTAATCCTAAAATATCGTGACAAATAACTCTTGATGGGAACCAAGGGAAATCTTTGTCTGTTCTTTTTTCTATTAATTGTACTAATGAATCTTTTAAATCTTCAGAAGGACATTTTCTTAATAAGTTTTCTGCTAATACTCTTGAAGTATAGTTAAGTTTTGCAAATGAACCTGGTGTGATATCTTCAACAGCAGATTTTACATCGTAGTACTTAACACCATCAACACCTGGAAGGTCTTTAAGATATTTTTCGTTTGTCATTTTTTTGTATCCGTGTTTATTTTTAGTTTTTATGAGATTTAGGCTTACGCCAACAGCTTTAAGTTAGCAAAATGCTAACTTAAATCTTAATAGTTGAAATTATGCTCTATCTTCGATAGCAACAAATTCTCTAGGCTCTGGTCCTGTATACTCAGAACTTGGTCTGATAATTCTGTTATTTGCTCTTTGTTCAAATGCGTGAGCAGCCCATCCAGCAGCTCTTGACATAATAAATAATGGTGTGTAGTATAATCTTTCGATTTCCATATAGTGGTAAATTAATCCACCGAAGAAGTCGATATTATCTGGTAAACCTTTTTCAGCTTTTACTTTGTCTCTAATTGCAGTTGCAATATCAAATAATTTAGGATCAGAAGTTTCTAATTCTTTTAATTCAGCAGCTAATTCAAAACCAACTGGAGATCTTGGGTCTAAGTTTCTATATACTCTGTGACCGAATCCCATGATTTTTTCTTTTCTAGCAAATAATTCATCAACAGATGATAATGCATGTTCAACACTGTCAAATTGTAAAACAAATTTGATAGCAACTTCGTTTGCTCCACCATGTAAGTGACCTTTTAAAGTTCCAATACCAGTTGTCATACAAGAGTAAATGTCTGATAATGTAGAAGCTGTAATTCTGTTAGCAAATGTAGAAGCATTAAATTCGTGCTCTGCATATAATGTTAACATTGCGTTCATAGCTTTTACTTCAACAGCTAATGGTTTTTTCTCTTTTAATCTTTCTAAAATGAAACCAGCGATTGTAGTTTCGTCAGATTTTAAACAGATTTCTTTACCATTTTTGTGCCAGTGGTGCCAGTAAACTAAAAATGATGGAAATGCTCCTAATAATCTGATGATTTTTGCCATTTGGTCAGAGAAATCTTCAGCTTCAGGCTCAACACATCCAAGTGCTGCAGTTGCAGTTTTCATAACATCCATTGGATGTGAAGATGCTGGGATTGATTTTAAAACATTTTTTACAGAAATTGGTAATTCTCTTCCTGCAATAATTTTTCTTGTAAAATCTTTTAATTGAGCTTTAGTTGGTAATTCTCCAACTAATAATAAATATGCTACTTCTTCGAAATCTGCTTTTAAAGCTAAATCTTGAATTGCATAACCTCTATAGTTAAGACCGTTTCCTAAACCACATGTACAAATTGCTGAACTTCCAGCTGTAACACCTGCTAATCCACCCATATTTTCTCCTTAGTTAAATTTTAAGTTTATTAAATTTTAGTTTTTTTGATAAAGCTAATTATTTAGCTTTACCTTTTGAAAATAATTCATCCATTTTTTGCTCATAAGTATGGTAACCTAACATATCGTATAATTCCATTCTTGTTTGCATTGTTCCTAAAACACCCTCTTGAGTACCTTTGTCTTTTAACTCTTGGTAAACTGCAAGTGCTGCTTTATTCATTGCTCTAAATGCTGATAATGGATAAAGAACCATTGCAATTCCAACTGAAGCTAATTCTTCAGTAGTAAACATTGGAGTTGCTCCAAATTCAGTAATGTTTGCTAATACTGGTACACTAATAGCATCTGTAAATTCTTTATATTCTTTTAAAGTGTGAACTGCCTCAGCAAAAATAGCATCTGCTCCAGCTTCAACATAAGCTTTTGCTCTAGCGATTGCAGCTTCTTGACCTTCAGATGCATGAGCATCAGTTCTAGCAATAATGTAGAAATCTGGGTCTAATTGCATTTTAGCATCAACAGCCGCTCTGATTCTATCACACATTTCTTCAGTAGATACTAACTCTTTATTTGGTCTGTGTCCACATCTTTTTGCTGCAACTTGATCTTCGATATGTAATCCAGCAGCTCCAGATCTGATAAATTCTTTAACAGTTCTAGCAACGTTGAAAGCATGTCCCCAACCAGTATCAGCATCAACGATTAATGGAGTATCACAAATAGAAGTAATTCTTCTAACATCAATACATACATCTTCGATCATTGTCATACCTAAATCTGGTAAACCGTAAGAAGCGTTTGCAATACCTCCACCTGATAAGTAGATAGCCTTATGTCCTACTCTTGTAGCTTGTAAAGCTTGGTAAGCATTAATTGTTCCAACTATTTGTAGTGGAGTATTTTCTTTTAATGCTTCTCTGAATCTTTTTCCTGCGCTTGTCATACACTCATCCTTTAAAATTAAGTTGAAGATTATTATACATCTTTTATTCAATGATGTTATGTATGATTTTTGTAAGATAAAAACAATTTTTTTCAATAAACTAACATAATGTACAATAATTGTAAAATATGTAAAAAAATAGTACAATACAAAATATATTCTAGTCAAGGCACTATAAAATGAATTACAAAAACACTATTGAAAAGCTAATAGAGATATATAAAAGGTCTAATTTAAGTATTTCAAAATTTGCAACATTAATAAATAAAGATAGAAGAACAGTTACAACTTGGATAGATAATATTGCAGAAATTGAACCAACAAAAGATATAAAAGATAGAATCTGCCAAGTCTTTAGATATCCAGATTATATTTGGGAAGATGGATGTGATGGGGATGAATTTTTAAAATCTATCACACAAATACCTCAAAAGGAGGTAAGAATAATTGATGAAGATTATTATGGGAGATTAAAATATATTATGGAGCAAGAGCAACATAGAAGATTTGTTATTCAAGCCCAATTCCCAGGACCTATGTACAGAGATAGTACAGTCCAAAGAGTTTATAGAAGTTCTACAAGTAGTGAGATTGAAGAGTTAAAGCAACAAAGAATAAATCAAATGTTGAAATATGATTATGATACAACAGAGTGGTATTCAATTAAATCTGTTTTATCTTTTTGTTTTGCAAGTATTGGAAACTTTTATACAAAAGAAGAAAAGATAAAAGTTTTAGAGCTTGTTTATGAATTGTTCAATAATAATTACAATAAAAAACTATTTTTATTTGATTCTTTTTCAAGAAAAATTTATGGAATGGAAACAACATATATTTCTATAAATGTAAAACAAAAAATACTATTTTTTAAATCACCAATAGAATCAGTTTTTATTGAGATTAGAAATAAATCTTTGGTTGAAAGAATGCATAAATATTATAGCTCTCCAATAGAAGCACCTTCCCATGTGAACTTTTTAGAATCAGTAAAAATCATAAAAATCTTACAAGATGCAGTAAGATATAACAATGATATAAAACAAGCCTATGAAATGATAAATAGACAAACAGATTATGGAGAGCTTTTTTACAATAATTTAAGTATTGATTTGCAAAAAGAGGTAACAGCTCCAAAAATTGGTCAAAAAAGAAATTAATACTTGCCTTTAATTAAATAATAAAATAATTTAAATATGTTACAATAAAAACAAAAAGTATTTATTATGAGAAAAAGTATTCTGGAGTCAATGATTCCTTTTGTTTTTATATTTTTGTATGGAAGTGGTTTTGTTTTTACCCAATATGGATTGGAGAATTCAACACCAATGGCTTTTTTGGCTACAAGATTTTTTCTAGCTTTTTTAGTTTTGTTTACAATATGCCTATTTTATAGGATTTCTTTCCCAAAAAATCTAAAAGAATTCATTCACATATCAATAGCTGGGATGTTAACTGTAGGAACATTTTCTATTGGTGCATTTTTATCAATATCCTATGGGATTTCAGGTGCTTTATCTGCTTTGATTATAGCTTTGCAACCAATTATTGTGGCATTTTTGGCTATAAAATTTTTAGGAGAGAGTCTAAATAAAAATATTTTTGTGGGTTTATTTTTGGGTTTTTTAGGTGTAACTTTTGTGGTATATTCAAAAATCAGTTTCACAAGTGAGATGATTTTAGGAGTTTTTTGGTCGGTTATTGCACTTTTTGGGCTTAGTTTTGGAAATATCTATCAAAAAAAATATTGTTCAAATATGAATCTTTTTGTAGGTGGAGCAATACAGACTTTTAGTTCGACTATTCTTGTTTTACCTTTTTTATATTTTGAAGATTCCCATATAAATTGGAATCAAGAGTTTTTTGTAGCTTTAATATATATGGCAATTTTTGTAAGTATTGGTGCTTTATCGCTTTTATATGTAATGATAAAAAACAAAGATGTTTCAAAAGTGGCATCTATATTTTATTTAGTACCAGTTAGCGCTGTTATTGTTTCATATTTTTTATTTGATTATGGTATTGATTTTATTACAATTTTTGGGATAATTACTGTATTTATAGGTATTTCTATAATAAACAAAAAGAGAAATTAAGAAAAAATGTTTCTTAATCTCTGAAAAAAAGAGAGTTTTTTCTTTTTTTCAACTTTCTCTTTTAGCTCTTTTGATACTTTTTCAAGATGTTTTGGTTTGTAAATATACTCTTTCATTTTATTTTTTATCCAAATAATTTTGCAACTCTTTTATGGCTGTTTCGTTTTTGATAAGGAATTTTATCTCTATTCTTCTTGATGCATCTTTGTCTTCTATCCCATCTTTATAGATTAAATCAGAAGATGATTTCCCACTAGAACTTACAAATTTTCCAAGTAAATCTTTATTTATTAAATTTGCATCATATAAAAATTGCATAACTTCCAATGCTCTTTTTTGGGATAATTCTAAATTTGTTAAATATCCACCATCACTATTAGTATGCCCTTCTATAGTTATACTTTGAATATATTTTTTTACATCTTCATCTGTTAGTAATGTTTGAAGGTATTGTTTCATAACTGTTGATAATTTTTTCTTAGCTTCCTCTTTTAGTTTATATTGTCCTTGGTCAAACAAAATATTTGAAGAGAATTTTATAGCTCCTGTTTTATCATCAATATCAATAGAATTACCTAATTTTTCTTTTAGTTTTGCAATAACAGTAAGTTTTATTCCTGTTAAATCTTTGATTTTTGCTTTTGTTATATCAAACTCTTCAACAAGTTTTTGTTGAATTTTTGATTGTTCAATCAATGATTGAGCAAGAGTTGCTATCTCTTCTTCTTTTAGAGCTATTAAATTGTGTTTATTTAAAATCTCTTGAGATAATTTTTCATAATTTTCATTATGTTCTTTCTCTTTTAATTCATAACCAAGTAATAAATCCTTTAATTTATTAAGTTCTGTTAAATTTAATTCATTTAAAGCATTTGATTTGGCTAATCTCTCTTTCAAATCCATAACAACTTTATCTTTACTCAATAGTTGTTCTTGACTTTGATTTAGTGCATTTTTCTCTTTTTCTAAAATAGCTTGAGTATAAAGATATTTTATAACTATTGCTCCTATAACAAGTATAAAAACAAACAGAAGTCCAGCCATTAAATCGGCATAGGAAATCCAAAAATTTTCATCATTTTTTTCGTGTTTTTTATACATTTGAAACTACTTTGATGATTGATTTAATTGTGCTAAATCTTCAACTATTTTTGCTGTTTGTTCATCTATTAATTCTAAAGAGTTTTTTAGTTTTTCAGTAAATTTAGAATCATAGTTTTCAATTTGAGTTTCAAGTTTTGAACCTATAAAAGTAACTTCACTTTTCATATTCTCTACACCTTTAAGTATCTCTGTATATAGGTTTTTAACATTTTCAGAACTTAAATGTTGTAAAGAGTTATTTAAAGTTTCAATACTACTATTTAGTTTTTCAGATGTTTTTCCAAAAATTTCCCTTTGGTTTTCAAAAAGTTGAACATTTTTATTTACATGGGAAGTCATAGTTTTGATAGTATTTGCCAATTCTTGATTATTCTCTACATTATCACTAATTCTTGTTGATAACTCTAACTCTTTTTTCAATATATCTTCCAATAAAGATACCCTTTGTTCTATTAGACTATTTATATTTTCCACATAATTATTTGAGCTTAGTTTTTCAAATAATTCATTCATTTTTGCAAAGCTATCTAAATTGTTTTTAACATGTATTGTTTCAATATCAATTTTTGTCCAAAAGTGAGATTTTGTATCTTCTTTGATTGTGTAAATGTCATGTTCAAATCTACTCATTCCAATTTTTTCAAAAAATGTCCACCATAAAGATAAAAAAATACCATAAATAGATACATAAAATGCTGTTCCAACTCCACCTAAAAGTTTTGAAATTTCACTTTCTAAAGCTGTTGTATTTCCAGAATTAAAATCAGGCATACTAAACGCAATAGATATAAAAGTTCCCAAAATTCCAAGTGTTGGGAATACTGCAGAGGCTATTGATGAGAAATTAGTATTTCTAAGATTATTTGTATAATCTTCTAAAAAACTATCAACATCTCCATTTGCTTTAGTTGTATTCCCCAAAGTCAAAAGATTTTTTTCTACATAATCTTGTAAACTCAATATTAAATCTTGTTTTTGGTTCCTAAATTTACAAGAGGCATAATAAGCATTATTTTTTATAAAAAACAGATATATCAAATATATAAATCCAATTAAAATTACACTGTGAATTTCAATCTTTAGGGATAAATAGTTTAGATAACACATCAATACTGCAACAAAAAGAATAGTTGGTATTGTTAAAAGCATAAATATTTTTGAAGATTGACTACATCTATAATTACTAGTTTCTATATGTATGGTAGTTGATTCATTTTGCATTTTAATTCCTGATTTTATAGTTTTTAGTTTAGAAAGTTTAGCATATTAAAACTAACTAAGTTTTAATTTTTTGGATAGTTTTATGAATAAAAGTTTAATTTTTATGAAGAGTTTAAGAGGTAAAAATTACCTCTGTGTTTTATTAAACTCGTCTCTTCCTATGAAGTTAGTTTTGTTTGTTTCAACAACCATTTGTTTTGCCATTTGGTCATTTACATTTGCAACCTCAAGGGTATGTTGTGCTCTTTGTGCATTTTCTTGAGTGATTTTATCCATTTGAGAAACTGCATTGTTTATTTGCTCAATTCCTCTTTGTTGTTCTCTCAATGAATTGGAAACATCATTCATAATAACTCTTGTTTTACCGATATTTTCATTGATAATTGTATATTCATTTATCATATCGTTTGAAGCAACTTTTCCTCTTTTTGTAACATCAGTTGCATCACCAACAAGTTTTTTTATCTCTTTTGCAGCTTCTGCAGCTCTTGAAGCCAAACTTCTAACTTCAGCAGCAACAACAGCAAAACCTTTTCCAGCTTCTCCAGCAGTTGCTGCTTCAACAGCAGCATTAAGAGATAGGATATTTGTTTGGAAAGCAATTTGGTCAATTACAACAATAGCTTCTTCAATAGCTTTTGTTTTTTCATCAATTTCATCCATTAAAGTAGCACTATCTTTTGCATTTGAATAACCTTTTTCTATAGAAGTTCCAAGGTTATTTGAGTAAGTTAGCATATTTTGAACATTTCTATTATTTTCAACGATAGTTGATGTGATTTGTTCAATAGCAGCAGCTGTTTGTTCTAAAGTTGCAGATTGTTCAATAACACTTCTACCTAATGAATCCATATTTGCTTTTAATAAATCAGAATTTGCACTAAGTTTAATGTTGTTTTTTAGACTGCTTAAAAGCATTTTGGAAATTTTTATATTTACATGATTGATTTGTTCTATCATATCTTTTAAATCATTGTTGTAATTATTCTCAATTTGAATAGTAAAATCATTTTTATTGTATTTATCCATAAATGAAACTACAGAATTTATAGTTTTTCTAAATTGCTCTAAAGTTGTATTTATGTTAGAAGATATCTCTTGTAATTTTTGGTTTTGTGAATTTCTACTAACTCTCACATCATATTCACCATTACTTGATTGTCTTGTAACATCTATTAAATCATTTAGAATTTCATCATCATAATTTTGTGAAATAGGTTCATTTTTCACAATAGTTTCAATCTTATTTTGACTTTCTTGAGGTATAAAATTCACCCCTATAAGTGATAATATGGAAACCACAGAAACTATAATATGTATAGTTGAAGTTTTTTCAGCGGTAATTAACAAAAATAATATTGTTAATATGGCAATCGACGACGATATAATCGTACTTTTATTCATAATTACTCCTAGAGAATATTTAATTGATGTGCTAAATCTGCTGCTATTCTATCATAATTTCTAACAGCTAGTAATCTTTTTTGTCCATTTATTCCAACATTTGTAATCTCTTCTTTAGAAAGTGCGATTATGTACTCAAGTTTGTTTTTGATGTTCTCTTCGTTGAAATCGCAAAACCATGCACTTGTATAATCTTCAAAGATTGAAGCATTATTTTCATTGTTACTCATTATGCACGGAATAGCACTTGAGTAATAATCTAATACTTTCATAGGAGTTGAACTATTAAAGAGTGATATGTTTGGTAAGGTAGCCAATCCAATATCAGCTTTTGCAATCAAATCTAATAAATCACTTCTTGAAGTAGCATTATAAATCTCAACATTTTCAGATAAATCAGGGAAATTTTCCATCATACTACTTAGATATTCAGGGTCTTTTGTGGAAATCATTATTTTAAAATCATTACTTTCTATTTTACTAAAAGCTTTTAAAACAGTTTCAAACTCTCTTAATTTATCAAGTGTTCCAGCATAGAAAAATCTTTTCTCTTTTCCCGTATGCTGTATATTTTCATGTAAGTTGTCAGGGTCTATGGCTGATGGAATTACAAATGTTCTTATTTTTACATCTTTGAAATAATCATTTTTCATTTGAAAAGATGTTGGCAAAAATATATCGCATTCATTGATTAGACTTATTTCACTATATGTTTGGATTTTATTTGAAATTACATCAAAAATTGATTTTTTATTATTTGCTTCATCTGTTTGAAGTTTTGCAATTCTTTTAGGAAAGGAGAGTCTAAATCCTACTTTGAAACTATAATTTGGTCGTTTTTTGAGTACCTCTTTTAGTAAATTGATTGTATTTCTAACAACCACAAAAGAGTAAGAGTTTAAATCTATGCCATTTTCTTGTAGTTTTTCCAAAAGATTTGTTTTAAAACTATCTGGAACAATTATTCTGTTGTCCTCTTTTATCTCTATTTCATTTTTTGTTGATGAAAAAAAGATAGTATTTATATCAAAATGTTTAGTTAAATATTTTTGAAATAAAGGTCCTATAAAACTATGGTCAGTGTGTTCATCTTGGTCTGTGATGTATAAAAATTTGCTCATACTTTCCCCTTTTGTAAAATATTAAAATTTTATTATTTCTAAATAGCAACAAAAAAGCATTATTAATTTAAGATTAGTTATTATGATTTTATGAAAAATACAAGTATTGAATTTATAGGTTATTTTAGAACTGTTCTTGATATTTATAATGGAATAACTATCGATTATAAGGACTTGCCTCCTACTTTGGAGGAGTTTGAAATAAACCTTGAATTTTTGATAGAAAATTGTAAAAATATAAGGAATCTTATTTGGATTTATATTGATATAAATAAATCTGACTTTATTCCAGTTGCAACAAAAAAAGGTTTCATATTTCACTCTTGTTCAAGTGAATATGTGCTTTTGGTAAAAAGATTAAAACCAAATGCCATAATACCAACTTCTGCAAATCATACATTAGGTGTTGGTGCAGTTGTAATAAATGAAAACAACGAACTTCTAGTTATAAAAGAGAGACTTTCAAATATTGGATATAAACTTCCTGGTGGACATATTGATGACAAAGAGATGATTTCAAATGCCCTTTGTAGAGAAGTTTTGGAAGAGACAGGAGTTATTGTAGAGTTTATCTCTATAGTCTCTTTAGGGCATTTTTATCCCCATCAATTTCACAAATCAAATTTATATATTTTATGTTTGGCAAAACCACTTAGTTATGAAATAGAGATAAGTGATATTGAAGAGATAGAAGATGCAAAATGGGTAAATGTTTATGAGTATTTAGCTGATGAAGAAGTGTTGGAATATTCTAAAGCTATTGTAAAAACAGCTTTAAAATGTAAAGGTTTTGAAAAAATAAATCAAGAACTTTTGACACATATAAATAGAGATTTTGAGTTGTTTTTCCCCAGCTAGTTTTATACTTTTATATTGATTTGTTTATAGTAAACCAAACAAAGAGCTATCAAAATCACTCCTAAAATAGCAAAAACTCCGTAATATAAAAAATAAGCCAAAACAAAAATCAAAATAGATTTCAAAATCCCATCAATATAACCATTAAATATTTGTAGAGCTTCATTTATATTTGATTTATATATGTTTTTCAAAATATTCATAAATGAGGCATAAAACAAGCCAAAAGTAAAAAAATGAAAAGCTTGAATAATACAAAGTAAAATAAAATTATCAATAAATAAATCAAAAAACAGAAGCCTCAAACCAGTAATCAAACTAGCAACCAAAAAGAGTTGATTAAAACTATAAAGTTTAAAAAGATGGTGAGCTGTAAAAAACGCAATTATTTCAAAAAATATCCCAACACTTAATAATATACTTGTATCCACTTCACTATAACCAAAAATACTAAGATATACACCAATAAATGTATGAAAAAATGACATAAATATCATTACAACTCCACCAATAAGCCAAAAAGAAAAGGCATTTGTTGTTTTGATATTTTGGTTCGATTTTTCACTTGTAATGTGAAGTTGAAGCACTTTTTTTCTTTGATACAAAATAGCATTTGAAACCACAAAATAGATAAACATATAAATATAAAAAAGCAGACTCATATCTTTTATAAGAGATGGAAAAGCAATAATTGCCAAAAAAGTGAAAAACCACCAAAAGAGCCAAAAACCCTAAAAAGACCCAAATATTTGCGGTAAGTTTTGATTTTGATTTGGTCAAAATATGAGATTACAAAGTTATTTACAATCCCAAAAAGTGTGGCAAAAAAGAGAACCAAATAGAAATTATTTTGAAATAAATACACTAATATACACAATAAAACATATAAATTATTAAGAATATATATTTTTAGTTTTGCAAATTCTATATGTTTAAAAAGATTTATGGATAAAAATCTAAAAAAAGTCAAACTCCCTATAATAATTCCAATTTCATAAGTTTCATATTGTTTTTGAAGTTGCATAGGAAAAACCATAATAAAATATACAATTATAGACCAATAACTAAAATAGAAAATCTTTAGATTTGTTCGTAGGAGCATTTTGAACCTTTTGAAAATTTGTGGAATTTTAGCAGATTTTCTTTATGGATTAAATCCATATTTCTATAAATTAAAAGTTAGAAACTTGTATAATCGCCAAAAAATTAGAGTTCTTAAAAAAAGAGCTATCAAAAAAGGAAATATTTATGAAACAAATTATTGCAACACCAAAAGCTCCAAGTGCTATTGGACCATACAATCAAGCTACAACATTTGAAAAGTTAGTTTTCACTTCTGGACAAATTGCCCTTGACCCACAAACTATGGAAGTTGTAGAGGGTGGTGTACAAGAGCAAACAAAACAAGTTATGGAAAACCTAAAAGCAGTTTTAGAAGAGGCTGGAAGTTCTTTTGACAATGTTTTAAAAACTACTTGTTTTTTAGCTGAAATGGGAGATTTTGTGGCATTTAATGAGATTTATGCACAATATTTTACAAAAGATGCACCTGCAAGAAGTACAGTTGCTGTTAAAACTTTGCCAAAAAATGTTTTGGTTGAAGTGGAAGTTATCGCTTATAAAAACTAGAGGGTAACTCTGGTTTTATTTAAGTGTTTGACTAAATTTTTATGTGCTATAATTTGAGATAAATAAAAAATAAGATTAAAAAATGCAAAGAGAAATAGCAATAAATTTACTAAAAAAATTTAAAGAACTTAATCAACAAAAATATGGAATTGAAGCTTTGGGACTATTTGGTTCAACAGCAAGAGATGAAGCAAAACCCACAAGTGATGTTGATATTTGTATAAAAACCCAAAAAGCTGATTTGTTCGCTCTTGTACATATAAAACAAGAATTGGAAGAATTTTTATCAACTCCTATTGATATTGTAAGAGTTAGGGATAAAATGAACCCTTTTTTTAAAAATAGAATTGAAAAAGAGGCTATTTATGTATGATAAATCTCTTGTTCTTGAGATATTAACTCAAACTATATTATATGAGGTTGATAATGATGAGAGATAAAAATGATAAGCAAATATTAAAAGATTGTTTTATCTGTATAGAAGGGATGAATACTCCGTTTTTGGTTAGTATCGAAACAAGTTTGGGAATAAAATTAGAAAATGAAAATCCACTCCCTATTGAAGTACTAAAAGATAATTATAAAAAAGAATCAAATTGTATTGGTTTTGTACCAATTTTATTCCTAAAGTCAGAAAAAATATTTATTTGTCCAATATCAGAATACCCTGAATGTCATGTTTGAAATTATCTCAAGCTCACTCCAACCCTTTGTTTCTACAAATCCCGCTTATAACTTTTAAATTTTTCAACTGTTGATTTATACTCAAAACTTAAATCTTGACAAAAAGATACTATATTTAGTACAATATTTCATATTTAAAAAGGATTTATATGCAACCAATTTTAGCAAATTATACAGCGAGTATCACAGAACTCAAAAAGTCTCCTACTCAATTACTCAATGATGCAGGTGATGAGGTTATAGCTATTTTAAATCATAATATTCCAAGTGCTTATTTAGTTCCAAGTAAGTTATATGAAAAAATGATGGATATTATTGATGATTATCATTTATCTTTAGAAGTTGAAAAATCTTTAACTGATGGTGAAAAATCAATCAAAGTAAACTTAGATGACTTATAATCTTGAGTTTAAACCTAAAGCTTTAAAAGAGTGGAGTAAGCTAGGCTCTACAATAAAAGAGCAGTTTAAAAATAAACTAAAAGAGAGATTGGAAAATCCAAGAGTTGAAAAAGACAAACTAAGTGGATATGAAAATGTTTATAAAATTAAACTAAAAACTGTTGGTTATAGACTGGCTTACGAAGTAAAAGATGAAGAGATAATAGTTTTGGTATTGGCTGTTGGGAAAAGAGAAAAAGATAAAATATATAAAGATTTAAAAGATAGATTTTGATTTTTTACTCTTTTTTTTAATAAGTTACTTCAAACTCACCCCAACCCTCTGTTTCTCCAAATCCACGCTTATAACTTTTAAACTCTTCAACTGTTGATTTATACTTAAAATTTCGCTTGGATGGGCTATTCTTTTTTCACTTATTTGTGAGATATGAAGTAGTGCGTCATTTTTTAGACCAATATCCACAAAAGCCCCAAAATCTGTGATGTTTCTTACAACTCCACTTAGTATAAATCCCTCTTTTAAATCCTCAATAGATTTTATATCCTTTGAAAACTCCACTTCATCAAATTGGCTTCGTACATCAAAACCTGGTTTTAACAACTCATTTATAATATCTTTTAAAAGCAAAATAGGGCAGTTTAGCTCTTTTGAAATGTTTTCTATTTCACTATCTTTTATCTCTTCAATTTTGTATTTTTTTTGTAATTTTTCTACAACATCATAATTTTCAGGATGAATTGCTGTGTTATCAAGTATAGATTTTCCATCTTTGATTCTCAAAAATCCCACACATTGTTCATAGGCTTTTGCACCAATTCCTTTTACTTTTAGAAGCTCATTTTTTGAAGTAAATTTTTTGATTTTAGCTCGATAATCTATGATATTAAGTGCAAGTTTTTCAGAAATACCAGATACAAAAGATAGAAGTTTATATGAACTTGAGTTCAAATCAACACCAACTCTATTTACCAAATCCACAGTTACATTTTCAAGTTTTAAACCTAACTCTTTTTGGTTTACATCGTGTTGATATTGACCAATTCCCAAAGATTTTGGGTCGATTTTTACAAGTGCTGCCATTGGGTCTCGAAGTCTTGAAGCTATTGAAATTGCACCTCTTATGGTTACATCAAGATTTGGATATTCCATCATAGCTATTTTTGAAGCAGAGTAAACACTAGCACCTATTTCACTAACAACTGCATATTTCACATCTAGTTTTTCTTCATTTATCAATTTTGATATAAATGCTACTGTCTCTTGTGAAGCTGTACCATTTCCAATAGCAATAGAGCTGATTTTATATTTTTTGATGAGTTCCAAAACAACTTTAGAAGAGCCTACAAAATCCTCTTTTGGTTTTGTTGGATAGATAACTGCACTATCAAGATAAACTCCATTTTCATCGATAACTGCTAATTTACAACCACTTACATAACCTGGATCCATTCCTAAAATCACTTGATTAACTAGTGGTGGAGTCAATAGTAACTCTTTTAGATTTTTTCCAAAAAGAGTTATTGCTTCACTACTTGCTTTATCTTTTAGATATGTTAAAACTTCTCTTTTTAAACTAGGAAGCAATAATCTTTTTAAGCCATCTTTATATGCTTCATAAACCAGCTCTTTTGAACTAGATGCACTTACAGGAATTCTGTATTTTTTTATATTTTCAAGCATATAATCTTCATCAACTTCTACCTTTAAGCTCAACTCTTTTTCATTTACCGCTCGGTTTATGGCTAAAAATCTGTGTGATTTTATATATTTTATCTTTTCACTCACATTTGCAACACTTCCATAAACACCATTTTCATTAAATGTTTTTGTTTTTTTGGTTTCCAAAACAGCATAGTTCAAAATGCTATTTCTAATAATCTCTTTTGTTCTAAAATCATCAGCATATCTTTGGGCTATTATGTCACAAGCACCATCTATTGCTTCATCGATACTTTTTATATTTTCATTCAAAAATGATTTTGCTTTTTGATTTACCTCTTCGATACTATATTTCATAGATTGAATAATATTTGCAAGTGGTTCAAGACCATTTTCAATAGCATTTAGAGTTCTTGAAGATTTTTTCTCTTTAAAAGGTGCATAAATATCTTCCAAAGATTGCAAAGTTTTGGCTTCGTTTATGATATTTTGTAGTTTTTCATCAAGAAAATTTCTCTCTTTTAGGATAGAGATAATCTCCTCTTTTCTCTCAATAAGTTTCAAAGAGTAGTTATAAATCTCTTCAAAATCACGAAGTTGTTCATCTGTGGCATTTGATGTCAAATCTTTTCTATATCTTGCAATAAAAGGGATAGTACAACCATCTTCAAGAAGTTTTAGTATGTTTTGAATAACACCTTTAGAAAAAGAGGTTTTAACTTCTAAAAGTGCTATTAAGTTTTCAGTCAAGAATTACCTCTTTAAAATCACTTCTTGTGTTTTTCAAAGGCTTGTTTTTAGAGGCTCGTACAGTATAAACAAATGAAATTTTTGGCGTATCTGTGTTGTTTTTACTTGCGTGATGTAGGGTTTTACAGTGAAATAAAACAACATCTCCCTTTTGTAAATTTGTGTGAACTTTGGTTGCTATTAGTTTTTTATTCTCTTCATTTTCATCTAAAAAATTATCAACTTCATCAAATCTATCTTTTGAAAATTCGATTTTATGAGAAGCAGGAATAAACTCTAAAAGTCCATTTTCCAAAAATTCATCTCCCAAACTCAACCAAACAGATACCAAATTGTTGTTTTCAAAGTGCCAATATCTTCTGTCTTGATGCCAAAAAGTTCTTGTACTATCGTGGGGCAATTTTGTCATAATTGAGTTATGATGAGCCAAAGTCAAAATTGGAGTATCATTTAAAATTTGTTTTAAAATAGGTCTGATTTTATCGTTTGTCATCCATTTTTGGAAAACTTCTTCCCTATCGTAAACTTGTCTTAATCTTCTAACAGTAATGGTGTTTTTATCAAGGTTCATATACTCTTGTTCCGTCTCTATTGGAGCTATTTTATTTTCCAAGTGATATTTAGCTTTTTCCAAAATCTCATCACAAAGTTCTGTATCCGCAAAGTTTTTTAGAACCAAAAATCCATTTTTATTAAATTCATTTAATTGTTCATCTGTTAGTGTCATGATTTACTCTTATGTTTATTATTTTTAGAATTATAGTAAATTTTAGTTTATTATTGCATCGTGCCATTGCACAAGAGAGATTCTTCTTCCGTTTATTACCTTTGAAACTTCATGGGTAAAAAATGGATTACTCAAAAAAACAACCATATCTCCAGCTTTTGGTTTTAGTTTTATTTGATTTTGATTTTCATCAAATAAAAAATTAAAAAGCAATTCTCCACCACTAAAAGAATCAGAAGATGGATTTTTTTCATCATAAGCTGTTGTAAAAAGAACAGTGGAAATTTTTCTTTGTTTTGCAACAGGGTTAAATCCAATAATTTTTTCATCTTTCACAAGCATATTGGAATCATCGCTGTGCATTGCATAAAAAGAGTTTTTTAAATATTCCAAAACTTGAACTTTTGTAGAACTTGAAACAACAAGTGAAAAAAAGTTCTCTATTTTATTTTTATAATCCAAAAATCTATCGTTATAAAGTTTTAGATGAAACTCATTTAAAGAGTAAATATTTGTTTTTCTGATTTTTTCATTTGTTTGACTTTTTGAATTATCCGATTTTATTTGAGCTATTTCAAAATCTTCATTTTTAATAGAGTCATTTATCTCTTTGCATTCATCAAGTGATAAGAAATTTTCTATTATCAAATAAGGATAGTCATAATAAGGGTTTGGAAGATATTTTGTTTCAATATCCAAAGTAGTTAAAAAATCAGAACAATAAATATAGTTGCTTATTTGTGTCATATTTCTCCTTTCATAAACTAAGCAGTTTATGAAAGTTAAAAGAAATTTTATTCATTGTCGTCATAATTACCTTTATGGGCTAAATGACCTGAATCATTAAAGTCATAGTTATCGTATTCACTATAATCGTTAGTAAATATTTTTGAGTAACCTAATTTTTGAAGTTCTTTATCTATATTTTCTTCAGACAACCTATTTTTTACCCTATTCATGATTAATTCAATGTGCTCTTCAGAGACATTATTAGCTCTTAATTCATAAATAATTGCTAAATCCATTTTATGCTTTCCTCTAAATTAATGTAATAATTTTTTTAATTTACTCTTTGATAAAAAGTTTATTGTCAATATAAAAACTACTTAATATGTACAAAATAGACTTAACAGATTTGATTGAAGCTGTCTCTTCAACGGTGTGATAACCTGTAGTCGGTATTTGTAAAGTAGTTCCTTGAATAGCACCATTTGAAGCCATAATAATTCTTCCAAGTTCTGTACTTCCAAGGGTTAATAGTGGTAAACCTTTCTCTTTTCTGATTTTATTTTTTTCTTGAATAAAATTATCCTTACAAGAAAAATTTATACTATTTTTATGACAAAAATTTTTTAACTGTTTCAAAATAGGAGATTTAAATTTGGCATTTGCATCTCTATTTCTCAAAACTACCTGTTGAACATCTGCATCATTTCTATTTTCATAGGGACTTGTATCCAATACTAAAAGCTCATTTGTAGTTATCTTATTTTTTTTGAACCATTCATGAACATAAGTCCAAGATTTACCAGCTTCTTCTTGTGCTGTAAAAAATGCTGTTCCTTGAAAACCTTTTTGGTATAAATATATTATGATAGCTGCAGAGATAACATTATCAAGTTGAGCTGATATTAAATCATCTTTTCTTTTTAATTTATCACTAAATGCAATAGGAGTACCTGGTAATAAATGCGATAATCCATCTATTTTAAAAATCAAGTTATTTATCTCTTCACATACATAAACATCAGAAATTTGACCAATACCTAAATAACCACCACTCCAAGGCTCATAAGCTTGTACTTGTTGGTTTATATATCTTTTTGCAATAGATTGATAAGTCTGTTCAGAAACAGAATTTCCTCTTAAATCAGATCTATTTTTTGATAGAAATGCAGCGAATTGGAACTCATTTGGTCCTGTACAAATAATACCGTGTCTGTCAATGTGAGCACTTAATATACCTTTGGTTGGAGTTTCTCCTTGTGAAACTAGTAAACCATCGTAAAGTTGAGTTTTTATGCCTATCTCTTCTAACTCTCTTTTGAGATAAAGAAGGAAAGATTGCTCCGCACCTGTAACAGAAGGTACTCTGATGAGTTGTTTTAGAATATCTAAAAAAGAGACAAAATCTACAATTGATTCATTGGAATAATAATTATCCAATATTCATTCTCCAGAAAAATTTAGATAGAATAAACTAAACCCTGAATATAAGCCTTTGCAAGATTAATTACAGAACTTCTTTTTATTCTATGTTGTAATTATAAACTATAAAAAAAGAAAATATTCTAAAATAAAGCTTAAAATATAACCAGTATACCTTACTTATTTTGTATGGTATTGAAAATATTGAAATATCTTAATAAAATCGAATATTATTGATATAGTTGATTAAATCTATATAGATTAAATTTAATTACTATTTTATTGTAAATCGATATAATTACAAAAATTAGAGTTGATTAGAGGAGCGTTAATGTCAAAAGAGTTATCAGCAGTAGAAAAACTAAAGGCTTCAAGAAATCCATTGGAAGTTATAAAAGATATGTACAAAGAGGCACAAGAGGGTATTCCTTTGAGTGCAGATTATATTGGATTATTAAAATGGTATGGAATGTACCCTCATGTAAATAGTGAAGGTTTAGAAGATAAAAAATATTTTATGAAAAGAATAAAATTAGTTGATGCCACTATGAATTTGGAACAACTAGGAGTTATGGCAAAAATTGGTCAAGATTATGCTCAAGGTTTGGTTGATTTTACAACTAGACAAAATGTGCAATTTCACTATATTCAAATCAAAGATATTCCAGCAATTTTTGAGTTATTACAAAGTGTTGGTTTAACTTCAAGAATGGCATCGGGAGATGGACCTAGACCAATTATGACTTGTCCAGTTGGCGGAATAGATAAAAATGAGATTTTTGATGCAAGGGAACTTGTAAAAGATGTGGATACATATTTTGATAAACATGATGAAAGATTTTGTAATTTCCCAAGAAAATATAAAATAGGAATTAGTGGTTGTGGTTGTCATTGTGCAGCCCATGAAATTCAAGATGTTGCATTTACAGCATTTAAAAATGAAGCAGGAGAAGTTTTATTTGATTTAACTATTGGTGGAGGTTTATCAAAATCAAAACAGATAGCAACAAGAGCTTCAAGATATGTAAAACCTGAACAAGTAAGAGATGTGGCTGTGGCTTGTGCTGAAATTTTTAGAGATAATGGAAATAGAGAAAATAGAAATAAAGCTAGAGTTAGACACCTTTTAAATGATTGGGGAATTGAAAAATTTGTTGATGAGATTGAAAAAATTATCGGATACAAACTTCAAGAGGGATTAGTTGAGCCAAAAATTGCTTCATTTGAAGATAGAAATCATTTTGGAATAAACAAAGCAAAACAAGAGGGTTACTCTTATGTTGGATTTGCTACAAATTCGGGAAGAGTTGCAGGAGTTGATTTCCAAGCTATGTATGAAATTTGTAAAAAATATAATGCAGGTGGATTATCTTTGACTGCTACTCAAAATTTTGTGGTTTATGGTGTAAAAGATGAGGTAGTTCAAGATTTAGCAGATGAGTTTGCATCTTTGGGTTATCCATACAAACCAACACCATTTAGAGCAAGATTACAATCTTGTACAGGAAAAGAGTTCTGTAAGTTTGGTATAACAGAAACTAAAGAGTTTGCTAAAAAAGTTTTAGTTGAACTTGAAGAAAAATTCCCTGATTTTACTGAAAATGTAACAATAGGAATTTCAGGATGCGGAAATGGATGTTCTCAACCTCAAATCTCTGATATAGGATTTGTTGGAGCTATGTTTAGATATGAGGGTGAAAGAGTAGAGGGATATGAAGTTTTATTGGGTGGAAATCTTGAAGGAACAGCAAAAAGTAGATTATCAAGAAAAATAGGTGTTAAAGTACCTGCAAATCAAATGGTTTCTTATGTGGAGAGTTTGATAAACGATTATAAATCAGACAATTTAGGACAAAAAACTTTCAAAGATTATTTATCTGTGTTGCAACCAGCTGGTGCTGTTGCCGATGAAGAATAGAATTTTTAAGATATTTTTTGTTTTATTATTCCCTTTTGTGCTAAATGCACAAGAGGGATATGTTGTAGAAAAAAAATCCTTATGTAATTACTATCTTTTGGAGAGTAAAAATAGTTTTTCAATTTTTGAGTGGTATGGTGGAATAGAGATTGAAAATGGGGATATTTTAACTGGAGATTTTAATTATGGCGTGGTTGAATTATATAACTCTTCAAAGGAGAGTATGGTAAAAGTAAAAATAGTAGAATATTTATTGGGTAAAGATTCCGCTTATAAAATCTACGAAGAGAAGTGTAAATAGACTAAATTAACTGATTTTTTACAAACTCCAAATAATGTCCCTCTTGTTCTTCTAACTCCTTGTGATTTCCTTTTTGTACAAGTTTTCCATCATTTAAAACATAAATCATATTTGCATTTTTTACGGTACTTAATCGATGAGCTATTGTAATAACAGTTTTTGGTTCTAAAAACTCTTTTAAATCACTAAATAGTTTTGTTTCAGTGTGAACATCTAAAGCAGAAGTTGATTCATCAAAAATTATAACTGCTGGATTTGCTATAATCATTCTTGCTATGGATAATCTTTGCCTTTGACCACCACTTAGTCTAACTCCTTGTTTTCCAACTATTGTATCAAGACCATTTGGCATATCTTTTACCATTTCTATAAGTTGAGCCATTTTTAGGGCTTCAAAAATATCTTCATCTTTTATATTCTCATTTCCCATAGTGATATTGAATCGTAAAGTATTATTGAAAAGTATAGGCATTTGTAAAACTAAAAAGATATTTTCCCTCAAACTATGTTTATCCAAATCATCAATACTTATGTTGTTGTACAAAATATCTCCTTGTTTTTTCGCATAAAATCCAGAGATTATTTGAGCTATTGTTGTTTTTCCACTTCCACTTGCTCCAATAATTGCAACTTTTTCTCCTGCTTTTATTTCAAATGAAATATCCTTTAAAATCTCTTTATCTTCATTGTATGAGAAAAAGAGATTTTGTATGGAAATCTCTATATTTTGGGAGATTTCAAGTTTTTGATTTCCGCTTTTTTCAACTTCCAATTCTAATATTTGATTTATTCTTTTTATGGCATTTTTTGCATTTGCATAGGAGTATTGAATAGTTAAAATATCTTGTACAGGTGTCATAATAAACCAAATATAACCAAACATAGCAAACATTAATCCCAAAGATAAATCACTATAAACCACCAAAAGCAGACCAACAGCTCTGAAAATTTCAAAAGCTACCAAAAATATAGTAAATGAAAATCTCTCATAAGCTACACTTTTATAGTTAAATTCATTTGATGTTTTTTGTATATTTTGTGCTTTGTTTATGGATTCTTGGAAAAACTGTTTCTCTTTATTACTGGCTTTTATTTGCCCAAATAAATCCAAAGTTTCATTGATATTATCTTGAAATTCACTTATTGCTTTGTTTTCTTCTTTTTTTAATAATCCAGTTTTATTTGATATTTTCTTTGATAAAACCATAATAATTGGTTGAATAAACAAAATCATCAAACCCAAAGTTAAATCTATTTTTATAATAACAATAGCAACAGCAATCAAAGTCAAAATAGAAGCGACAAATTTACTAGCAATGGATACTATAAAATTATCCAAAGTATTAACATCTGTTACCAAATTTGCACCAATAGAACCTGAACCCAAACTCTCATATTCATTCATATTTACAAATTTTAGATGATTTAGTAGTTTTTCTCTTATTTTGAAAGTTACATATTTTGAGATTTTTGTAAATATTTTGGTAATAATTACCCCAAAAGCAAAATAGATAATTCTCAAAAATAAAACTATAAAAGTAACTATAGCTATGTAATAAAAAGGTGTTGTTGAACCCAATAAGGCATTTATGTTATTTACGAAAAAATCAGGTTTATTTAGTATTACTTCATCAACCAAAAGTGGCAAAAGTAAAGGTATTGGAACACTTACAAGTATTGCAACGATAGTAATGATTTGTCCAAAAATAAGAGATTTTTTATTTTCAAGAAGTAGTTTAAATATATATTTTAGTGAGATTTTTTCGTTCATATTTTATCTTTTAGTACAATTTTCCAAACTTATCAATATGTGTTAAATAGACTCTTAAATCAAACTCAACTTGATGATAGTTTGGCATCATATAACAGCACATATCATAAAAAGCTTTGTTGTGTTCTTTCTCTTTGAAGTGGGAGAGTTCGTGAATCACAATCATTTTTAAAAACTCTTCTGGCATATTTTTAAAAACTGAAGCTACTCTAATCTCATTTTTTGCCTTTAGTTTTCCACCTTGAACCCTTGAAACAAAAGTGTGCATTCCTAAAGCATTGTTGATTACATTTATTTTTGGGTCGTATTCAACCTTTGAAATTTGATATTTTTTTAGATATTCATTTTTGAAATCCATAACATAAGAGTACAAAGCTTTATCACTTTTGTATTCGTGAGATGTTGGATATTTTGATTTTATATAGTCTGATAGTTTGTTTGTATCTATTAGTTTTTGGACTTGTTCTTGTAGATGTTTTGGGTAATGGTTTATGTATTTCATAAAAGTTTTAATATAAAAGAGGTTTAAATTTCCTCTTTTATCTTTTGTAAATCAGCTACTTTATTTATATACTCTAATTTTTTTGTCTCAACGAAGTTTATACTCTCTTCATTTATCTCCAAATATTGCCCTTTTGAATATTTGATAATTTTGAATAGATAGTTTCTTTTTGAAGTTAAGAAATCTTCTATTTTTTCAAATCCAAAGTTTGCTTTTAGTTTTGTAAAAATCTCATCTTCCCTTGGATGTTGAATAGCAAATCTTGAAGGCTCTTTTTTGAATAACTCTTCTGATTCGTGGATTTGTTGCTCAAAATGTGCAATGGTAGCTTGTGTAATTTGCATATATGAATATGATAATGCACCGTTAAAATAAGCAAATTTTTTTCTAAGAGCTGAAATATTTTCCAAAATAGCTGTATGGTAAGTTTTTAAAACATTTTCATAAATTTTTGCTGCGAAGTGTCTTGTATTTGAAAATTCCAAATCAGAAGCAATTTCCCTATTTTTTCTGATTAGTTCATAAGGTTCTTGCCATTTTGCAACTTCACTATTTATAAAGCTATAAACATCTCTAAACGCTTCATCTGTTGCTAATTCATTGTTTTTTAGAAGTTTAATTGACCTTTTAAACATTTTATCAATTAATTGGTCATCATAAAATAGAGTTTTATAAACACTATCAGAATCAATCCAATATGTTTCATACTCTATTTTTTCTATTTTACCACCCAAAAATCCTTTAGACTCTTCAAATCTATAAGCTGGTCTTTTTTTGATATTTTTGTATGTTTCGTGGGCTATTTTTTCCATAATTGATTCCAAAGAGTTATAAATATCAAATAGCTCTTTGGAGTATTTTTTGTAGATATTGTCAAACATCTCTAAAACTTTTGGTTCACAACCTTTTAATACCTCTTTTAGTGAGTCATAAACTTTTGTGATTGTTGCATACTCTTGAGTTAAAATATCACAGATACCTTTTAAATCTTTTTTAATCGCAAACTCTTTTGCCTCTGCTGCTTGTGGTCTCATAACATTTTCTATAAAATCAAGAACTTTTTGGATATTTGATTCATCTAAAAGTTTTGTATTATCTGTTGCATCAGAATTTTTGATATTGTTGATTTTTTCCCTATATTTTTTGATATTTTCATCAAAAAAATCTAAATCATCAATATTTTTTTCAAGTAAATCTTTTTTGAACTCTGTTATAAGATGCTGATACTCATCTTGGATTAATACATCTTTATGTTGAGCTCTTGATTCCAAAGCCATTTTTGCAGAAATAGGAGTTACTTGAGCAAAATATTTAGCAAACTTTTCACTTACATATTTTGTTGTTGTCTCTATTTGTTCAGGAGTTAATTTATCTTTTTGATTCAAAACACATAAAGATTTATTTTTGAAGTGTTGCATATACTCTTCCAAAACTTCCGCTTCAGATAGTTTTCCTGCATTATCAATTAGTGTTAGCCAAATAATTCCACCAACATCTTTTAAAACTTTTTTAGTAACATCTGTATCGCTTTGAGATTGTGAGTTAAGACCTGGAGTATCTACAAATGAAATCTCTTTTAGCATATTCATAGGTGCGTATAAAGTTAAGTATTTAACATTTTTCATATCATCTTTTCGCTGATCCGTAAAATCTGCAATGGCTTCTATTGGAGCATACTCTTGTGCACCAGAGTAGTATGTGATTTTTAGTTTGTACTCTTCACCGTAGTTGATAAAATTAACTTTTGAAGTAACAGGAGTAATTCCTGTTGGAAGAACATTTTTTGATAACAAAGCATTTAAAAATGTAGATTTACCTGCAGAAAATTGCCCAGTAATCGCAACTTCCATAGGATACCTAGCTCTTCTTAACTGCTTATTCAAAATATTTTCTAGCTGATTAGAAGGAAGGAATTTTTCATCCATCAGTTTATCTTTTATCTTTTTTATTTCTCCAATTAAACCCGTTTCATAAACAACTTCTTCTTGTGTATATGTCTCTTTGAACTCTTGAACAAAGCTTTTTAGTATAGTTAAATTTGCACTCATTAATGTAATCCTTTAACTGTAGATGAAATCGTCTGAAGTTTTTTGATATTTTTGTGAATATTAATAGATAATTCTGATCTATTTTTATCATTTTCTTCAAATGAATTAATCTGATTTTGAAGAGTCTCTTCATCATTTTTTAGTTTTTGTTCAAATGTTTTTAGAGGTGCATTTAAAGTTTCAAAAAATGATTCAATCAATAGGGTACTTACTTTTTTGGCTTTAGATTTTATATCCTCTTCTATTGATGAAAATTGATTTTTAATTAATCCTTCTATTTCTCTATCTAACTCATTTAATTTACTATCTTTTGATTTTGAAACAGCACTTGTGATTTGAGATACTAAAACTTCATTGTTTGTTGTCAAGAATCCAGATTTAAAATCATCTTGGAAAAATCCTCTTGCATCAAAATTATCATTTTTATGACCTATTGTAAATCCCAAATCTTGGTATTTTTGTTCACATTGTTCACCTATAGTTTGAGATTTTTTGATAAATTTATATCTATAATCTCTAATAACATCAATAATTCCATCTTTAATAGCTGTTTCAACAATGGCTTTTATTCTACTATTTTCAGGTCTTTTTTTGATTTTTTCAAAGGAATATCTAACATCTCCCACAACCCTTTGTTTTATAACAGTTTGTAAATCTACTAATTCACTCTTTAAAAAAGTCTCCAAAGAGTTGATATACTCTTTTGCATCATTTTTATAATAATTTATATCTTCTCTCATTGCTGTAAATATTCTAGTGTTTACATTTTTTCTTTTATTAAAATCTGCTAACTCTTTTTCAAGTTCATCTTTAGATTTTGAAAGAAGTTTTAATTCATAGTTGTAAAAAGATAGTTGTTTTTCTATTGTTCTTGAGATTTGATTTTTTGCTGATTGAACAACAATCTCCCCTTTTTGTGAGTTTGAACCAAATAGTGTTTCTGTTAGATATTTTTCAATCTCCAAAATACCCGTATCTTCTATCTTATAACCAGCATCTAATGCCTCTTGTTCTCTTCCAGTTCTGTGTAAAAGAGCCATTTTCCCAGAAATAGGAACAAATTTGATAGTTTTTAAAATATAATCTAATTGAGAACCTTTATTTTGTTCTCTAAGTTGTTTCTCTATTGAAGATTTTGTATAGTCTATAACCTCTTGAAGTTGCTGTTTGCTAACAGTATCAGCTCTTGTTATAACAATTAAAAGCTTTGAAATATTTTGATAAAGTAGGGCATCAATTATAAACTCAACATCTTTTAAAGTAGCACTTTGAGATACATTCATAAGGTGTAACATCATATCACATTGACTTAAATACTCTTTTGTAATCTCTTCCCTTTGGATAACTGGGTCATCAAGTCCTGGAGTATCAACTATTTCTATTCCATCAGATAAAAATTTTAAATCAGAACCCAATTCCACATATTTTACTAAATTACATTTTTTCCCACTAGCTTCTGCTGAAGTGTAAGAAGATAATGAAGCAATATCAACTTCATCAAATCTTGAATTTGGTCGGATATAATTTTTTAGTTCATCACCAAAAATTCTGTTTGTCTCTTGTACAAACTCTTTCATAGATTCAAGTTGTTCTGCTGATTTTAGGATTCTATCCCACTCTTGTGTATTCCAATAAAATACCTTTGCATTTTCTGTTACATTGTGTTTTACAATAGTTAAATTGGCTGTTTCAGGTACAACAGCACTTCCTAAAATTTCTCTACCCATCAAAGCATTTAGCATTGTAGATTTACCAGCATTCATAACACCTGTAATTCCAATAGAGAATTTTTGATTATTTAAGTAGTTATTTGTGCTTGATAACTCTTCTTGAATTTCACTATTATCAACAAAACCTTTTATCTCTTGAATAATATTTTCAATATTTGATTTTAACTCTTTGAATGAAGATTTAACTTTATTTATAGACTCTTCTTCATTTTCAAAAAGTGTAATTTGTTCTATTTTCTCAAGTTCTTTGTGGTCAAATAAAGAGATTAATTTGTCATAACTCTCTTGGTTTATTATTTGTTCATTTTTCAGATAATCAAATGAAAAGTGTAAAATATCAATGTAATTATTTGTAATATTTTTCATTACAGATTCAACAATGTTATATTGCAGATGATTTAACTCATTTATGTTAGAAGGACTTTTAACATTTATTTGTTGGCATAATGTTTTAAATGATGTTAAAGGAAGGAATTTATCGTAATTTTTTCTGTTTGCACTGATAATTAAAGCATAAATAGAAAAAGTATCTTCACCTATTTTTGCATCCATTGGTTCAACATCTAAAGTTGGTTCGAAGTTTGTTCCATGATATAATAAAAAGTAGTCGTTAATAAGGCTCATATTGTATACCCCTAAATATAAAAAGTTAAACACCACAAAATCTGATGTTTAACTTTTTATATTTTTTATAAATAAGGGAAAATCCCTTATTTACTATCTTAATGCTACTAATTTTCTTCTTAAGTAAGCAATTTTATTTTGTAATGGTAAGTGTTTTGGACAGTGGTCTTCACAAGCCATTAATGACATACAACCAAAAATTCCATCATCTTCACCGATTAATTCATAGAAATCTTCAGCAGTTCTTTTGTCATGTGGATCTATTTCAAATCTTGCAACTCTGTTTAATCCAACTGGTCCAACGAAGTTTGGTCTCATTAATAATGTACCACAAGAAGCAACACAGATTCCACACTCAATACATCTATCTAACTCAAATGTATCATTTGCTAAATCTGGATCTACTCTTTCTTCCATTTTTGTAATGTCAGTTACTTCATTAGTTACAACCCATGATTGAACTCTTTTTGACATTGCATCCATCCATTTACCAGTATTAACTGATAAATCTTTGATTAATTCAAATGCTGGCATAGGCATTAATTGTAATTTTCCTGTTGGATAGTTAGCAATTAGTGTTCTACAAGCAAGTGAAGGTTTACCATTTACTACCATACCACAAGAACCACAAATCCCAGCTCTACATACGAAGTCAAATGATAAATCAGCATCTAACTCTTCTCTAATTTTCATTAAAGCAATGAAAAGAGTCATACCTGGAGTCTCTTCTAATTTATATTCAACAAAGTGAGGTTTAGAAACCTTACTTCTTGGATTAAATTTAAGAACTGATATAGTTATTTCTCTACCTTTTTGAGTACTCATTATAAATCTCCTGCTCTTTCATTTTTCTCTCTATAGTTCATTGGTAAACTAAATGGCATTAATGCATCTTGAATTTCATGTCTATCTTTACCTTCAGCTTGCATTTTTTCAGTTAATTCATCAACTTGTGCTTGTCTAACTTCTGAATCTGGATGTTCAATAATCATACCCTTAGCACCATATCCTCTAAATGCTGGTGGTAATTCCATAGTCATAATATCTAATGGTTCATATGAAATAGTTGGTAATGTATCATTTTCATTTGGCCAAGAAGTTAATGTTCTATTTAACCAGTTTGCATCATCTCTTTTTAGATAATCTTCTCTATAGTGAGCACCTCTTGATTCTGTTCTTTCTAATGCTCCTCTTGCAACACAAAGTGCAACTTTTAACATTTTTGGAACTCTATATGCTTCTTCTAATTCTGGATTTCCAGCTCTCTCTTTAGATTTAACTGTGATTTGTTTTGTTTTTTTCAATAAATCTTCTAACTCATCAACCGCAGCTTTTAAGTTTTCACCATCTCTAAAGATACCAACTTTCTGATCCATTAGGTTTTGCATTCTATTTTTAATTTTGAAAATATTTTCGCTTCCATTGTAAGCTAAAATTTCATCAAGATATTTATCTTGTTTGTCTAAGAACTTTTGAACTGTTGCAGTTGGAATAGTTACATCATTTGCTAAACAGTAATCAGCAAAATAGTTACCAATAATCATACCTGCAACAACTGTTTCAGAAACAGAGTTTCCTCCAAGTCTATTAAATCCATGCATATCCCAACAAGCAGCTTCCCCACAAGCAAATAATCCGTTTAAGTTTTGTGATTCACCTGTTGGTTTTGTTCTAATTCCACCCATTGAGTAGTGTTGCATTGGAAGAACTGGAGCCCATCCTTTTCTACCTTCATCAGCTGGATCAATACCGTTGAAAATTTGACAAATTTCTTGAACGTCTCTTAAGTTTTTCTCAATATGCTCTCTACCTAAAATAGAAATATCTAACCATACGTGGAAACCGTAAGGAGAAGGAACACCTTTACCATTTCTAATATGTTCAATCATTCTTCTTGAAACAACGTCTCTTGAAGCTAGTTCTTTTTTCTCAGGTTCATAATCTGGCATAAATCTGTGACCATCAACATCTCTTAAAATACCACCATCGCCTCTACAACCTTCAGTTAAAAGAATTCCTGATGGAACGATTGGTGTTGGGTGAAATTGAACAGCTTCCATATTTCCTAATGTTGCAATTCCCGTTTCAAGTGCTATAGCCGCTCCTGTACCTTCACAAATTACAGCATTAGTTGTTTGTTTAAATACTCTTCCATATCCACCAGTAGCAATACATGTACCTTTTGCCACATAAGCTTCTAATTCACCTGTAATTAAATCTCTAACAACTGCACCATAACATCTTCCACCTTCGTGAATAATTGATAATGCTTCTTTTCTATCTCTGATATCAACATTGTGTTTTAAAGCTTCATTTGCAACACCAAATAACATAGTGTGTCCAGTTGCATCTGCTGTATAACAAGTTCTCCATTTTTTAGTTCCACCAAAGTCTCTTGATGTAATTAATCCGTGTCTATCTTGCTCTTCAGTAATAGTTGTTTTTTTAGCATTGATAACAGCTTCTCTTGTACCAGCTTTAACTCTTGACCAAGGAACCCCCCAAGATGCTAACTCTCTAATTGCTTTTGGAGCAGTGTGTACGAACATTCTTGCAACAACTTGATCACATCCCCAGTCTGAACCTTTTACAGTATCAGCAAAGTGCAAATCTTCGTTATCACCATCAGACATTTTAGAGTTACCCAAAGATGCTTGCATACCACCTTGAGCAGCAGCAGAGTGAGATCTCTTAACAGGAACTAAAGATAAAACTATTGTATTTAAACCTTTTTTTTGTGCAGCAACAGCAGCTCTTAAACCTGCTAATCCACCACCAATAACTAATGCATCACAGTAATTAATTTTCATTATGCAATTCCCCCAACACTTTTATTTGTAATTTTATATTCTATTACACTTGCAGTAGGAGCGTATTTTTGTCCAACTGTTCCATTTTTAGCATTTTCCATACCTATTTTCATATAAGCTGCCAATGAAGCAAAACCTAAAACTAAGAAAAATACAGTTAAAGCCCATTTAACTTTTTTTAATGATTTTCTAGTTGCTTTTGGATTTTCACCATCAAACCAACCCCATTTAACACATAGTCTATATAAACCAATTGTTCCGTGGAATTCAACAGCTAATAATAAAAGAATATATAAAGGCCACATATATTCAGACCAAACTCTATCTGAACTTTCATAAGGTCCAATATCCGCAGAGTTTGTCATTATAATATATAAGTGAACAGAACCTAAGAAGAACATTGCAAAACCTGTAAATGCTTGAGTAAACCATAATTTAGTATCATCATGTCCCATATTTCTTGCATGAGCTCTCATTACTTGAAATTGTTTAAAATTCCCAGGTAATTTTCTCATACCTAATGCAGCATGAACAATAAATACTGTAAATATAACAGCAGCAGCAATCGTAACTAAAAGAGGATTTCCACCTTCAAATATAAAGCTACCCTCTAAAAGTTTTGTAACTTTGTACATAAATTCATTTGATACTAATATCGAAGATACTAATAACATATGTGCCCACATAAATAAGGCTAAGAAACCACCTGTAAAACTTTGGATATAGTCAAGTTTAGCAGGTAATCTACTCTTTTTCCCCTCAACTGTTTTCCCTAAATAACCTTCTATTAGGTCACTCATTGTACATCCTTTCTATGATTAAGATTTTTTTGAATAATAGCACAATATTAACTTAAATCTACTTCAAACATCTTTACCATCTATGTTTTTATTCATGGGCTAAAAAGTTACAAAATGATTACAAATCCCTTTTTTAAGGCTTTTGTAAACTATATGATATTTATATGAGAAATATACGATTAAGATAAGTACTGTTACAAATTAACACATGGTTAATTCGTAAACAGAGAATTAACAGCAATTTTTGTTAATTCTATAATAGCGTCAATATTTAATGATGGTATAAAGAATACTATAGCAGAACCAACACCACCTAATATTGTAAGTATTGCAATGAAGGTTATAGCATAAGTAGAAACTCTTCTATCGTTAAATTCTACTGTTATTGAATGGTTTATTGGTTCGTAAAAATACATCATAGCAATAAGTTTAAAATAGTAATAAACAGATACTATTGTTGCAATTATTGCCAGTATTGCTAAGTTTGTATATCCTGCATTTATAGCCTCAGTAAAGACATAGAACTTACCAATAAAACCAATAGTTGATGGAATACCAGCTAATGAAAATAAAAATATAGTCATCATAGCAGCTAAAAATGGTCTCTCTTTTGCTAATCCTTTGAAATCTTCATAGGTTATTTTTATTTTTGTATCAGATATTATGTGTGAAGCTAAACCAAAAGCTCCTAAAGCTGATAATAAATATGCAATCAAATAAAATAATATAGCATACGCTGAATCAATATTTAATATTTGATTATCTTTGTAGCTTAACGCAATAAATGCTAAGAGAATGTAACCTGTGTGAACTATTGAAGATGCCGCTAACATTCTTTTTATAATATTTTGAGATATGGCTAACCATGTTCCAAATACCAAGGTTACTATAATTATTACAGAGATAATAGAATCCCAAAAATCTATAATTGGAGTTATACTTTCTAAAATCATTCTAAGAAAAAAAGAAAAAATAGCTATTTTAAAAGTTGATGCCATAAAAGCTGTAATAATCATAGGAGAACCTCTATAAACATCCAATACCCATGATTGAAAGGGGAAAGCAGCTATTTTAAATAAGAATGTGAAGAAAATAAGAGTTAATCCAATATAAATTAAGATTAAATCATCTCCAGAATGATTATTTATATATTCTCCTAAAAGAGTAATATTTGTAGTTCCAGTTTGTCCAAATATTAAAACAACTCCCAATAAATAAAATGCTCCAATAAATGAGCCTAAAACCAAATATTTAAAAATAGCTTCAACTCTTTTTCCATCTTCTGTATTATAACCAACCATAATATATACAGAAAAAGAAGCTATTTCAAGAGCTATATATGCTGTTATCAGTTCATTTGAATGGGATAATAAAATCATCCCAAATAGAGAGAAAAGAAGAATAGAAAAAAACTCACCTTTGAAATAATTTCTACTTTGAAAATAGTGTTCACCTATTAAAAGAGTTAAAAGTGTTCCTAAAATAAGTAATAAATTAAAGAAATTTGAAAAACTATCAAAAATTAGTACATTGTTTAAAAATTCATTATATGGTTTTTCTGAATATGAAACTCCCATATCATATGAAACAAAACCAAGAGAAATAAATAAAAATAGAGAAGCAATGAAAATAAAATTCTTAACCTTATATTTTTCATACATACTCATAAACATCAATGTCATAGCACCTATTAATATGGATAAAATTGGAATTAAATAGAGAAAATTTTTCATTTTATGGCTCCAATTTTTAGAATATCATTCAAGTAGTGTAAAACAGTTGGTTCAAATTTATTAGTAAAAATTTCTGGATAAATTCCCATTATAAATACAAGTAATACCCAAGGAATAAGACCTAAAATCTCTTTTATTTTTAAATCTCTCATTACAATTTCTTTACTTCCATCAGATCTATCTTGTAAAATAGCTCTTTGAAACATCCACAACATATATGAAGCTCCAATAATTACCGTTAATGCTGAAATATATCCTAATGCATGATTAAATTCATATATTCCAAATATTATAAGAAGTTCAGAAACAAAACCATTTGTTGAAGGAAGTCCAATATTTGCAAAAAGCATGATGGCAAAAATAAAAGTAAAAATAGGTGCTTTTTTAGCTATCCCACCT
>JBBITK010000002.1:61910-70836 GCA_037440805.1 Arcobacter sp.
TTGTTTTAAATCCTGTTTGCTCTTGAAGTAATCCAATTAGTAAGAAAAGAGCTCCAGTTGCTATGGCATGGGCAATTATTAGATATAAAGCACCATTAATTCCATATTGATTTAATGAAAATATACCTGCTGATATGAAACTTAGGTGTGAAGCTGAGGAGTATGCAAACATTCTTTTTATATCGTCTTGCATAAGTGCTGCAATTCCAAAATATATAAGTCCAAAAAGACCAATAGATACAAACCAAACTGAGAATTCCACATAGATATCTGGAAAAATTGGAATCATAAATCTAACAATGGCATAAACTCCAAGTTTTGCCATAATTGAAGAGAGTAAAAAAACAGCACCAGTTGGAGCACTTTTATATGTTTCCATAATCCAAGTATGAAGTGGGAAAATAGGTATTTTTATTGCAAATGCTGTTAAAAAAGCTAAAAACAACCAAATTCTAACATCATAAGGAATGGTTGTTATTTTCATTAGATTATCATAGGCAAAAGACCAACTTCCAAACTCATTGTGATATGAAACTCCTAAATATAAAATAGCTATGAACATAAGTAATGAACCAACCATTGTATATACCGTTACTTTTATTGTTGTAAATACCTTATTGTCAAACCCGTATTGTCCTATCAATAAAAAAACAGGTAAAAGCATAACTTCCCAAAAGAAATAGAACAGTACAATATCTAAAGATAGTAAGGTTCCGGTAACTCCTGTTTGAACCAAAAGCATATTTATCCAATATCCTTTAGTTTTACCTTCCCATAATAAAAGATATGAAGAAGGTATTAATATCGCAATCATTAGTAAAATAGTTAAAGAAAAACCATCTAATCCTATATAATAATTAATTCCATAAGTATCAATCCAAGGTTTATTTGTTATAAATTGCATCTCTCCTGATGGATTAAACTCTATATATAGTTTTAGAACCAAAGCTAAAACAACAGTTGTTGTTAAAAAAGCAATATTTCTAATTGTATTAATATCTCTTGTTGTTAGTAATAAACCAAGTGCAACCACGGCAGGTAAAAAAATGATAAATGATAATACTTCTGCACTCATTTTATAATCCTAATGTAATATATAAATAAACAAAAATAGAACTCATACCAATAAGCATAAATAGAGCATAAAATCTTACATTTGCATTTTGGATTAGAGCTACTTTCTTACCAATCTTTACAAATAAATTTGAACTATTCATAATAGTACCATCAACTATTTTTTCATCTATAATTTTATCAATAAGTGTTGATAAAGCCTTTGTCGGTTGAACAAACAGTGAATCATAAATTTCATCAATATAAAATTTCTTACCAATAAATCCTATTTCTTCTTCTGGTTTTGATAAATCAAATTTTGCATATTTTGAATATGCAACCATAATACCCGTAGCGGCTACAATAATTGAAATAGCCATTAAAAAATACTCAGTTAAATGGCTCATATGAATATGTTTTGAGTTTAGATTTGATAACCAACTATCAACTAGATGTTCTCCTCCAAAAATAGCTGGTAGATTTAAAAATCCTGCAAACATTGCACCAATACTTAGTATCAAAAGAGGAATAGTTATAGTTTTTGGTGTATAAATATAAAAAGTGTGATGATGATTAGGTGTTACAAATAAAATAAAATACATTCTAAACATATAATATGCAGTTAAAAATGCTGTAAATAAAGCGATGGCAAATATTAAATATTGACCTTCTTGAAAAGCAGCTGCCAAAATTGTATCTTTTGAAAAGAACCCAGAAAAAGGAGGAATTCCTGAAATAGCTATAACTCCAATTAAAAATGTAAATGAAATAATTGGTAAATTTGCTCTGTGTTGGGCAATTTTAAAAATATTTTGTTCGTGATGAAGAGCTATTATAATTCCACCTGCTCCCATGAAAAGCATTGCTTTAAAGAATGCATGGGTAAATACATGAAATAAACCAGCTGAATAAAATCCCAAACCAACTCCAATAAACATATAACCTAATTGACTCATTGTTGAATATGCAAGAATTTTTTTGATATCAGTTTGTCTAGTTGCAATTATAGCTGCAAGTAGTGCTGAAAAAGCTCCCATATAAGCTATAAATAAACCAACTTCTTCAATAGAAGAGTATAAAAAGTGAAATCTAGCAACCATATAAACACCAGCTGTTACCATTGTTGCGGCGTGAATTAAAGCTGAAATTGGTGTAGGTCCTGCCATTGCATCTGGTAACCAAACATAAAGTGGTATTTGAGCTGATTTTCCCATTGCTCCAATAAAAAGTAAAACTCCTGAAATCACTAGAAGTTCATGACTAGCATTTGATAAGTTTTTTTCAAGTGAGTCAAAAGAGAGGTCAACTCCACCTAATGCAAAAAACAGTGTAATAACTCCTAAAATAAAACCAAAATCTCCAACTCTATTTACAATAAAAGCCTTATTTGCAGCTAGTATATTCTCTTTTTTTCCATAATAAAATTTGATTAGAAGATATGAGCAAACCCCAACACCTTCCCATCCAATAAACAAAATTATTGGATTATCTGCTAAAATTAAAATGAGCATAGAAGCTAAAAAAAGATTGAAATATGCGAAAAATTTACCAAATCCTGAATCTTCTTTCATATATCCAATTGCATAAATGTGAATTAACCATCCCACAAAAGTTACGAACATAGACATAAAAATTGATAGATTATCCCCTAAAAGTGAGAATTCTATATTTAATTTGTCTATTTGAAGCCAAGTAAAAAGATGTTGATTAAAATTGATATGGGTTTTATTTATTTCTAAAAATAAAAATAGAGTAATTAAAAAAGATATAAAAGGCGTAATTGTACCAATTAAAGAGAAAGTTAAATCAGAGATTTTGCTTTTTTTTATATGATAAAAATAGAATCCACCATTTAAAATTGCACCAAATAGAGGAGCTAAAATAATCCAAACTAATAGATTTGTACTCATGATTTTTCCCCTTGAGTTAGTGTTGTAAACACATCTGTATCAAGTGATTTTTTAGATCTATATAAAAGAATAATAACTGATAAAAATATTGCAGCTTCTGCTGCTGCTATTGCTATCACCATTATTGAGATTATTTGAGCATCCATGTTTAAATGATATTTCGCAAAAGTTACTAAAAATAGATTAATTCCATTTAACATAATTTCAATGGACATATATATTACAAATATATTTTTTCTTGAAACAACACCAATAGCACCTATTGAAAACAACATCATTGAAACAAAAGCGTAAGAATTTAGAGAAACCATTAATTTTCTCCTATTTTAGATTTTGAGACTCTTTTTTTTGCAAGAACAATAGCTCCAATAAGTGCAACTAAAAGCAGAATAGATACTAATTCAAAGGCTAAAAGCCAATTATTATAAAGTTCTATCCCTATTGGATTTATGCTTCCAAAATCTGTTTGAGATATTGAAAAATCTTTAGGAGGTAGTTTTGAAATAGCTTTTAAGATAATAATATTTAAAGGCACCATCACAAAAGTTCCAATTAAAATATCTCTAAATTTATTAGGTTCTTTTGGTAAATCTTCCTCTTTTATATTTAAAAACATTAGTATAAAAAGAATTAGAGTCATAATTGCTCCAGCATAAACAATTATTTGAACCATAAATAAAAAAGTAGCATTTAAAAGTGCAAACATACCAGCAACACTAAGCATAGATACTAAAACACCCAAAGCACTATACATAGGATTTTTATAAACAAGCATAGCAATAGCTCCACTAATTGCTAAAAAAGAGAGTGCAATAAATATTATATCAAGCATCTTCAAAATCCTTTGCTCTTTCGTTTGCCATTAAAGCTTTTTTATCAAGTACAAAATCTTCTCTTTTACTTGCAACAAATGAAAAAATCCCAGTATCCATTCTAATAGCATCACATGGACAGGCTTCAACACAATAACCACAAAATACACACTCTAATAAATCTATTTTAAACTCTTTTGGTCTTTTTTCTGCATGTTCATCAAATCGTTCATCTGCTTCAATAAAAATACATTCAGCTGGACAAGCAGTTGCACACATAAAACAAGCAACACATTTTTCACTTCCATCTTCCCACTTTGTAAGCCTATGAACGCCTCTATATCTTGGTGTTATATCTTTTGGTTGAACTTCTGGATATTGCATAGTTTTTAGATTATTTACATCTTTTAGATTTGAAAAGAAGTGTTTAATTGTTGTTTTCATTCCTCCTGCAATAGCAGGTAAGTATAATTTGTCTTTAAATGATTTTCCGTATCTTGGAACTACTTTTATACCCATTTTAATTTCCTACTACAATAAATGTTGCAGTTATTATGATATTTAGAAGTGATAGTGGAAGTAATACTTTCCATCCCAACATTTGTAGTTGGTCATATCTAAATCTCAAAACAGTCCATCTAACCCAAATATATAAAAATGAAATTAAGAAAAATTTAGCTAAAAATGTACCAATCTGAACCACAGCAACTGCTATATTTGCTCCATTTTGGCTTATACCATTTAGTAATAAAAATCCTAAAATAGCAACTATAAATATTGTTAAAGACCAAAAAACTAAGCTTAAAAACTTAGCTTCTTTTTGTCTTGAAGAATCACCATTTTTTGATATGTTATTTTTTCTCATCCATTTTGTCAAAATATATACTTTTATTGGCAATAAAATCATAATAGCTAACATTACATAATTTATATTTGTTTGTAGTGTAAAAGTATCTATCCAAGGTATTTGATAACCACCAAAAAATAGAGTTACAATAATTGCACTAGAAGCACTCATTGCTGAATATTCACCAACTTGGAAAAGTCCAAATCTCATAGCACTATATTCTGTATGGTATCCTGCAACAATTTCAGATTCTCCTTCAGCTATATCAAAAGGAGCTCTATTTGCTTCAGCAAAAGCACATACTATAAAAATAATAGTTGCTAATGGTTGGATAAAAATTCCCCACATTGGAATAACTCCCAAATAAGTACCTTCTTGAGCATTTACAATATCTGTTAAATGAATTGTTCCATATGAAAGTAGCATAGAAATAACAGCCAAAGCCATAGCCGCTTCATATGAGATTATTTGAGCTGTTGCTCTAATAGAACCTAAAAGTCCATATTTGTTAGCGGAAGAAAATCCTCCTAAAATAATTCCATAAACAGAAAGTCCTGCAAATGCTAAAAACCACATAATTCCAAGTTCCATTGGAATTGCTTGCATAAGATGTTCTTTTCCATTTATTTCCAATCTATCTGCATAAGGAATAGTTGCAAAAGTCAAAAATGAACATAAAAAGACAATAACAGGAGCTAAAGTAAATAAAAATTTGTGCTTTATATGAGAAGGTGTAAAATCCTCTTTGAAAACAAGTTTTAGCATATCGGCAAAACTTTGAATCAACCCTCCAAGTCTAAAAACTCCAATATTACATCTATTTGGTCCACTTCTATCTTGCATAAAGCCAGAAACTCTTCTTTCCCACCAAACAAAGACAGGAGTTAGACCAACTGCTAGAATTATTGCTAGATGTAGATTTACAATTAAGATTATTATGGATTCTAAACTCATAAAACTCCTTTTTCTAGCAAGTTTATTGTTTGTTCTATAAATAAGTTTATATCAATGTTCGTAGAATTTTTGTTCATTTTTGATATAACTTTTTGTTTTATATTATCGCAATTTATGTAAGTTCCAGATTTTTCATAAAATGAAGTTATTGGAATTGCTATATTTGAGTTGTTAATTGTTTGATTATTATGACTAAATAAGGATATTACATATTTGTTTTTTAATAAATCTATATTTTCATCAAAGAAGTTATTATCAAAAATTCCTATAAATTTAGCACTATTTAAGGCATTTTCAAAATATTCTTTTGTTTGATTTATGTTATATAACTCAAATCCTTTTCTATTTGCTGTTTTATCACAGTTTTTTAGATAATCATCTCCAAAATTTTCATCAATAGTATTTGGCGAATACCCTGAAAGTGCTATATTGTACTTATTTGCAAAATTACTAATTTTCTGTAACTCTTCAAGGGATAAGTTTGCACCTAGTAAAAATATAGTTTTATCAGTTTTTAATCTATCAACAAAAATTTTTAAAGAAGTTTCTAAATCAGAAATATTTTTTTCAATTAAAATATTTTCAAATCGGTTTTCATTCTCTTTTGTATAAGATAGTCTTCCTTCATCACAAATAAACCAACCATTTATATTTTTATTTACTCTTGGTCTAAATCTATATATTTGGTCATCTTTGTATTTCTCTTTTCTATGATCCACATGGATATTACAACCTTTTGCACAACCATTACAAATTGCTTCAAAAGACTCTAAAAACCATACTCTTTGTTTAAATCTAAAATCCTTTGATGTCAAAGCACCAACAGGACACAAATCAACAACATTCATAGCATAAGGATTGTTTAAAGGATAACCTGGGAAAGTTGCTATTACTGAGTGGTCACTTCTTGTAATAACACCTAATTCATTCGTTTTTGTAATATCTGAACAAAATCTAACACACCTTTTACAAAGTACGCATCTCTCTTGGTCAAGCATAACATTTGAGCCTAAATCGACTCTTTTTCTAGCATGATTTTTTGAATCAAGATTTATTCTTGACTCGTAAAAACCTGATTCCATATAATAATCTTGAAGTTTACACTCTCCAGCTTGGTCACAAGTTGGACAATCAATAGGATGATTAATAAGTTCTAATTCCAAAATATCTTTTCTAACTTTTTCGATATTTTGTCCCTTAGTTTTTACAATCATCCCATCTTTTATAGGAGTATCACAGGCAATTTGAGGTCTTTTTTGACCTTCAATTTCAACCATACACATTCTACAATTACCATCTTTACCCAAAGCTTGATGATAACAAAAGTGAGGAATATGAATATTTTCATCAAGAAGTTTATCTATTAATAAACTTCCTTTTTGGGCTTGCATTTGCATCCCATTTATCGTGATATTTACCATATCTCCCATTTTGTTACCCCTTATATTTGGTATAAATGAATTAATTTCCTGTATATAATTGTCTTGGTCTTGCAATTTTATGTTTTGGGTCTTGTTTTAATTCAGACCATTGTGCTAACCATCCTGGAGTTCTACCAATAACGAAAATTGGTGTAAACATTTCAGTTGGTATTTTAAGTGCTGTTAAAATTACTCCTGAATAGAAGTCGATATTTGGATATAATCCTCTTTGTTTGAAGTAATCGTCATTTAACGCAGCTTCTTCAACAGCAGCAGCAATGTCAAGTAATTTAGAGTCAAGATTTAACTCTTCTCTTAATTTATCTTGTAATCCTTTTAATGTTTCAGCTCTTGGATCTCTGTTTTTGTAAACTCTGTGTCCGAATCCCATTAATCTGAAAGGATCATTTTTATCTTTAGCTTTAGCAATATATGTTGGTACATTTTTAACATCACCAATTAATTTTAATTGATCCATAACTTTTTCATTAGCTCCACCGTGAGCAGATCCCCATAAAGCTGAAATTCCAGAAGCAATAGCAACATAAGGGTGAGCTTCAGTTGAACCTACATTTCTAACAGTTGTTGTAGAAGCATTTTGTTCATGATCTGCGTGTAAAGTAAAGATTGCATCTAATGCTTCAACTTCGATTGGTCTAATGTCTTCATTTCTATCACCTAAGAATTTCATTCTTCCACCTGGATACGCTCTTAACATATATAAGAAGTTTTCAGTGAAATATCTGTTTACATCTGGATAAATTAGTGGAGTACCAATAGAATTTCTATATGCCATTGCTGCAATAGTTGGCATTTTAGCAAGAATTCTTCTTCTCATCATTTTGAATTCTTCTTCATTTTCTAAATGTAAGTGATCTTTATAGAATGCTGATAAAGCCATAGTTGCAGCTCCCATTGTTGCCATTGGGTGAGCACCATCTGGTAATGCATCAAATAATCTAATGATTCCCTCATTTAAAAATGATCTGTGTCTAATTTCTAAATCAAAGTTTTTAGAAGCTTCAGGAGTTGGAAGTTTTCCTCTCATTAAAAGGTAAGAAACATCTAAGAAAGAGTGTTTTCCAGCTAAATCAGCAATATCATAACCTCTATATCTTAACTCAGAATTTTCACCATCAATAAATGTGATTTTTGATTCACAAGAAGCTGTTGAAGTATAACCTGGGTCATAAGTAAACATTCCTGAGTCTTTGTAAAATGTAGAAATATCTACAACGCTAGGTCCTCTTGTACCATCAATAATGTTATATTCATAAGAATTACCATTTCTATTATCTGTTAATGTCATTGTATTTTTTGCCATTTTTGTCTCCTATAATTAAGTTTTAATTTTTTAAATATGCTTTAAATTCATGAGGGAATTTTTTTAGGATACTTTGAATGATATCTTTAACTGCTGGTGCAAAAACACAAACTGTTTTACCATTCATAGTATTACATACATCAAGGATGATATCTAAATCTTCGCTTGAACCTTTACCTTCTAAAATTTTATCTAAAGTTTTATCTATCCATCCACATCCTTCTCTGCATGGTGTGCATTGTCCACATGATTCATGGTGGTAAAACTCTATTAAATTTTTGGCTACATCAACCATTGAAGTATCTTCATCTATTACTATCATCCCTCCTGTACCTAAAGTCGAACCTATTTCATGCATAGATTCATAATCTAATTTAGCAATTTCTACCTCTTGGGCAGTTAATATTGGACATGATGAACCACCAGGTATTACAGCTTTTAGCTTTTTACCTTCAATCATTCCTCCACCAATTTGATTGATAAAATCAATCATCTTATTTCCATAAGCCATTTCATAAACACCTGGATTTTTAACAGCTCCTGAAATAGCAAAAAGCATAGTTCCAGGTGAACCAGCTGTTCCATATTTTGTATAACCAATAGCT
>JBBITK010000002.1:70879-80712 GCA_037440805.1 Arcobacter sp.
ACATTATTTACTGTTGCTGGGTTTTCAAAGAACCATTCACACTCTTTACCTGCTGGTTTAAGTCTTGGATGACCTCTTTTACCTTCAAGTGATTCAATAAGTGCCGATTTTTCTCCACAAATATAAGCTCCTCCACCTCTATGAACTGTAATATCTAGTTTAAAATCATATTTGTCCATGATTTTATCACCAATTATGTTCTTTTCGTAGGCTTCTTTTATAGCTTCATTCATTCTATCTATAAAAAATTTATATTCACCTCTTATATAAATATAAGCATGATGTGCATTTATTGCATAACAAGTGCAAATAATTCCTTCTATTAATAAATGAGGGTCGTATTGTAAAATTTGTCTATCTTTGAAAGTTCCTGGTTCACTTTCATCTCCATTTACAATTAGAAAAGCTGGTCTTGGATCATTTTTAGGCATTAATTCCCATTTTGGACCACAAGCAGCTCCACCACCACCTTTACCTCTAAGACCTGAAGCAGTAACTTCAGCTATTACCTCGCCACTAGACATTGAAAATAGCTTAGGAATTGAAGAATATCTTCCATTTTCAAGAGCAACTTCCAGTTTATGAGAATCTGGAATGTCAAAATTTTTACTAACTATTTTTGTAATCATTTTTTACATTCCTTTATAATTTCATCAACTTTTTCTTTTGTAAGCTTTTCATGATATACACCATTTAAAGCAAACATAGGTGCTCCACCACAAGCTCCCAAACACTCCACTTCACTTAGATGAAATAGACCATCAGCACTTGTTTCTCCAACTTCAATTCCTAAACTATCCTTTATATGTTTTTTTAATTCACGACTTCCACAAAGCATACAAGATAATGTTTTACACAATTCAATATGATATTTTCCTATTGGTTTTAGGTTAAACATGGTGTAAAATGTTGCTACTTCATATACTTGAATTGGAGTCTTACCCAATTTTTGAGCAACATAAATCATAGCTTCAGGGCTTACCCATCCCTCTTGCTCTTGAACTAACCAAAGCGCAGGAAGCATACAAGAGTCAATTTTTTGGTATCTTGTTATATATTCTTGAAATTTTATTTCGTTTTGGGGTGTATATTCAAATTTATTCATCTGTCAAACTCCCCTGCAATAAAATTCATACTAGCCATTGTAACAACTGCATCAGCTAACATTTTCCCTTCAACAATTTTTGAATAGGCTGCTAACGAGTAAAAACATGGAGGTCTACATTTCACTTTATAAGGTCTTCCACTTCCATCACTTACAATAAAAAATCCTAATTCTCCATTTCCACCTTCAGAAAAACTATAATATTCGCCTTTAGGAACTTTTATTCCTTCAAAAGTTAGTTTAAATTGGTTCATTAATCCTTCAATATTTCCATAAACATCTTTTTTTGAGGGTAATATAACAGAAGGTAAATCTACATTTATAGCACCACTTGGGAGATTTTTCATTGCTTGATTTATTATTCTAATAGATTGTCTCATCTCTTCAAATCGACACATCATTCTGTCATAAACATCACCATGACTTCCAATAACCATATCAAAATCAAAGTTTTCATATCCATAATATGGGCTATCTTTTCTCAAATCGTGTGCTACTCCCGTTGCTCTCAAATTTGGACCAGAAATTCCTGCTTTTATAGCAAAATCAGATTTTATAACTCCCACATCTTGAGTTCTTTGGTGGAAAATTCTATTATGTGCAATCAAAGATAAAGCATCATCTATTGCAATTTCAACATCTTTTAAAACACTGTTTAAATCATCTTCAAAACCATCATATAAATCAAACTCCAAACCACCAATCCTTGTGTATGTGTTTGTGAGCCTAGCTCCTGTTAGTTTTGATAGTAAATCATAAGCTTTGTCTCTTGGTGCAAATAGATACCAAAAGTTTGTAAGTCCACCTAAATCTACCATATTTGCAGCATTACAAACTAAGTGGTCTATGATTCTACTAAGTTCTCCTATTACAACTCTTATCATTTTAGCTCTAGGAGTTATTTCTATATTTAACATCTCTTCAACTGCTTTTGAAAATCCAATATTATTTAAAATAGCACTACAATAGTTTAATCTGTCAGTGTAAGGGATAATTTGTGAATATGTGTGATTTTCACAAGATTTTTCAAATCCTCTATGTAAATATCCAATTTCTGTAACACAAGCAGTAATAGTCTCACCTTCCAAAGCTACAAAATTTCTGATTGTTCCATGACTTGCTGGATGAGAAGGTCCTACATTTAAAAGCATTAAATCTTTTATCTCTTCATCACTGTAACCTTTTTTGTGTAAAAGTGGTAGCATCTCATCCATCAAATCTTCAGTTTCAGTACAAATTTGACCTTTTGTAATTTGGTAATCTTTTCTTAATGGATGACCAATAAATTGGTGATGATTTAAAACTCTTTTCAAATTTGGATGACCAACAAATTTTATTCCATATTGGTCATAAGTTTCTCTCTCTGCCCAGTTTGCAGATTCATATAAGTCTGTAATGGAATCAACACTTAAAGTTATATCGTCAACAAATGCTTTTAAACTTATTTGTTTTTTAAAAGTAGAATCTCTTAAAATATAAACAACAGCAAATCTAGAAGGGGTAATATCTGGGAATTTTAAATAATCGATAGCTGTAATATCTAATAAAAGATTATACTTTTCATCATTTTTTAATCTTAGGATAGTAGATTTTATATCTTGAGAATTTATTAGCATATCACAATTAAGCATCTAAATACCCCTTGAAATTTTTGATTCTATCTTTTAAAATAGATTCATTTTTAGATTTTTCTTGAATTCTCATAATTGCATCTAAAACAGCTTCTGGTCTTGGAGGGCAACCTGCAATATATTCATCAACAGGTATTATTTGATCAATTCCTTGTAAAGTTGTGTAATTATCATAAAACCCACCACTACAAGCACAAGCTCCCATAGAGATAACCCATTTTGGTTCACACATTTGCTCATATATTTTTTTTAGAATAGGAGCTTGTTTATAAGAAATTGTCCCTGCAACTATCAATAAATCAGCCTGTCTTGGAGAAAATCTTACAACTTCAGCCCCAAATCTTGATAAATCATATCTTGAACCAGCTGCTGCCATAAATTCTATTGCACAACAAGCTGTTCCAAATGCCATAGGCCATAAAGAGTAGCTTCTTCCCCAATTTACTGCATGGTCAAGTTTTGTTGTAACAATAGTATCTCCCAGTTTTGATTCAAATCCTAATCCCATGATAAAGCCTTCTTTTTGTATAAATAAATAAGACCAGCAAATAGTAATCCCATAAATAGGAACATCTCAAAAAGACCTAAATATCCTAACTCTTTTATGTTTACAGCCCATGGAAACATAAAAATTATTTCAACATCAAACAGAACAAATAAAATAGCAACCAAATAAAATTTTACGGAAAATTTGACATTAGTATCTCCAATAGGATTGGTAACACCACTTTCATATACACTATTTTTTAGTATACTTTTTTCATCTTTAGGTCCTAAAAACCTAGTTAGTACAAAAACACCAGCCAAAATTAGACCAATAGCAACAAAAATAATAGAAGCTAATATCAATTCAGTTGACATTTTATTTCCTGTTTTGCAATATTATTTTTACATTGTACACTATTTAGTTTATGTAGATAATGTTTTGAGTTTATAATAAATGTATTATCTCAATAGTGAGAAAAAATGTAATACTTTGCTATATGATTGCTATTTAAAATTCAAAGATAACTGATTTAATGCACTCTCTAATGCTTTTTGTCTTAAAGCTACATTTAGTCTAAAATATTTATTACCGTTGCTACCAAATGATACACCATCATTTAAAGCTAGTTTAGACTCTTTTAATAAATACTCTTTTATTTGATTATGGGAAAGATTTGTTTTTTCAAAATTTAACCATAAAAGATAAGTAGCTTCTGGTATCTTGAAATCTATTTTAAAATCATTTTTTTCCAAATAATTTTTTGTAAATTCAAAATTAGAGTAAATATATTTTTTTAATTGTTCAACAAAACTAGCTCCATTTTCATAAGCCTCTTTTGTGGCGATATATCCAAAAAAATTGATAGATTGAATCTCTCTTGTATGTGCAACTTTTTTGAATCTTTTTAGAATATCTTCATTTTTACTTATTGCATATGCACAATTAAGTCCAGCAATATTAAAGGTTTTTCCAGCACTATTTAAAGTAATTGTTTGATTTGCTATTTTTTCATTTATTGAAGCAAGGGGAGTGAATTTTTTAAAAGTTAAATCCGAATGAATTTCGTCACTAACTATTATAATATTACTCTTTATACAAATATTCGCAAGTTCTTCAAGCTCCTCTTTACTCCAAACTCTTCCAACTGGATTGTGAGGTGAACAAAGTGCTAGAATTTTTGTTTTTGGAGTAATTTTTGATTTTAAATCCTCTAAATCCATAGTGTAGTAGCCAAATTCATCTTTTTTTAGTTCATTAACTATAACTTTTCTATTATTTGCTGTGATGCTTTTGAAAATAGGAGGATAAACAGGTGTTTGAACAATCACTTCATCTCCAATTTCACTAAATGCTTCTATACAAGCACTATAAGCTGGAACAACACCATTTACCATATAAATATCTTCTTGGTTTATTTGCCAATTGTGTTGATTTTTTTGCCAATTTTTAATTGAATTATAAAGTTCAGGAGTATCGATACTATAACCATAAAGTGAGTTTTGTGCTGTTTTTATAATTGCATTGTTTATAAAATCGGGAGTTTTAAAATCCATATCAGCAACCCAAAGTGGATTTAAATCTTCATATCCAAAATATCTTTGCAAACCATCATATTTTGCACAGTTTGTATTTTTTCTATTTATCTCTTCATCAAAATTGTATTCAATATTATTAAGCATACTTAAAATCCCTATTATAAACTTTATTTTATTGATAAAATGATATAAGATTTGAACTTAATATAATAGTGATTTAGAGGATAATTATGAAAGAAGCAATTGAACTTTTAAAAAAGAATGATTTGTTAAAAATTATTGATGATGAATTGGATATTTATTTGGAAATACCACATATTGCATATATAGAGGTAAAAAGAGAAGATTCTAAAGCTATACTTTTTACAAATGTAGTGGATAAAAAAAACAATAAAAAATTTGATATTCCAGTTTTGATGAATGTTTTTTGTAATGAAAAAGCAGTAAAACTATTTATTGGAGATGGGGATAAAATAGGGAGTGAAATAGAGAGTTTATTGAAGATGAAACCACCATCAACTTTTAGTGAAAAACTATCTACTTTTGGGAAACTTTTTGCATTAAAAAATACAATTCCAAAAAAATTAAAAGGAAAAGGTGAGTGTCAGCAAGTTATAAAACTAGGAGCTGATGCTAAACTTTCAGATTTACCAATTCTAACTACTTGGGAGCAAGATGGAGGTCCTTTTATAACAATGGGGCAAGTTTATACTACAAGTTTAAATGGAGAGTTGAAAAATTTAGGAATGTATAGACTTCAAGTTTATGATGACCAAACTTTGGGAATGCATTGGCAAATTCATAAAGACTCAAATCACTTTTTCCATGAATATAAAAAAGCTGGTAAAAAAATGCCTGTAAGTATTGGAATAGGTGGGGATCCTATGTATATTTGGTGTGGACAAGCACCACTTCCTATTGGTATTTTTGAACTTATGCTTTATGGTTTTGTAAAAAATAAAAATGCTCAACTTGTGAAATCTATAACAAATGATATTTATGTTCCAAAGGATAATGACTTTATTATTGAAGGTTTTGTTGATCCAAGTAAATTGAGAATTGAAGGACCTTTTGGAGACCATACAGGATATTATACCCTTGAAGAAGAGTATCCATTTATGGAAGTTACAGCAATAACAAGCAAAGCAAAACCTACATATTTGGCTACGGTTGTTGGTAAACCACCACTAGAAGATAAATATATGGGACATGCAACAGAGAGAATATTTTTACCACTTTTAAAAACAACAGCACCTGATTTAATTGATTATTATATGCCTGAAAATGGAGTATTTCATAATCTAATACTTGCAAAAATAAAAACTTTATATCCAGGTCACGCTCAACAAATGATGCACGCATTTTGGGGAGTAGGACAAATGAGTTTTGTAAAACATGCTATTTTTGTAGGTGAAGACGCCCCTGAACTTACAAATCATGAAGAGATTACAAAATATATTTTAAATAGGATAAATATTGATGACTTATTAATTTCAAGAGGTGTTGTGGATGCACTTGACCATTCAAGTCCAAAATTTGCCATTGGTGGAAAACTAGGAATTGATTGTACAGGTGATGAGGTAAGTGAACTTGGAATAGAGATTTTAAGTGATGAAGAGTTGAAATCTAAAATTTCTCATATTACATTGGAAGTTAAAGATTTAAAACAATATTTTACAGATACAAAAAATCCTGTTACAGTTATAAGTGTTGAGAAAATTAGAAATCAAAAAGAGCTTTTTGAACTTTTAAAACCACTTTATAAAAATATGAAAATTTTGATAATCGTTGATGATGCAAATCAAAATGATGTAAATAATCCATATATGCTTATTTGGAGAACTGTAAATAATATTGATTCAAATAGGGATATTTTTATTGAAAAAAATATTATTTGTATTGATGCTACAAATAAAAATAAGTTAGACAATTTTGATAGAAGATGGCCAGATGATGTTGATTGCAATAAAGAGGTTTTACAATCTTTGAGAGATAGGGGTATTTTAGATATAAGTGATGAGTTTATAAAAAAATATCAGTTGTAAAATAAAAAGATAATAGGCTTATGTGTCTATTATCTTTGTATCATCTTGAGTGATTTTTAAAAAATAGTTTAGTTCTTCTAATAAAATAGGAGATTTTATGATTAAATTATGATTATATTTAATCAATTTTACTTCCAATTCAAAATAATCTCCACAAAAACTGCTATTGATTATCTCAATTTCTAAGTTGCTATTAGTTTTTTCTTTTGATATGAAACATTTACCAATAGGTATTATGGCTTTTTTATTATTTTCAATAGGTATATTTAAATCATTAAGTAATTCATTTGGCAAAGTATTGATATCTGATAAAAAGTTTGCGATAAAATAGTTTTTAGGATTTTCATATATTTTTAAAGTCTCATCAAATTGTTGTAAAGTTTTATTATAAATGATACCTATTTTATCTGAAATACTTAAAGCCTCTTTTTTATCATGAGTTACTAAAATAGCACTAAGATTGTTGGTTTTTATAAGATTTCTTAACCAATTTTTTGTTTTATTTCTAAGATTTGTATCTAAATTTGCAAAAGGTTCATCAAGAAGTAAGATTTTTGGATTATTTGCCATAGCTCTTGCAATTGCAACTCTTTGTTGTTGTCCACCTGAGAGTTGATGAATAGATTTTTTGCTATGATCTTCCAAATCAAACTGCTTTAAAAGATTTGAAACTCTACTTTTTTTCTCATTCTTATCTAAATTATCCAAAGCAAAAGCTATATTTTCTTCCACATTCAAGTGAGGAAAAAGTGCATAATCTTGAAAAATATATCCAATTTCTCTATTTTTTATAAAAACTTCCTTTGAAGATACACAAACATCTCCAATACAAATATGACCTTCATGCTCTTTTTGTAAACCTGCAATTGCTCTTAAAATGGTTGTTTTTCCACAACCACTTGAACCTAATAAACTTACAATTTCACCTTGTTTTACATCGAAACTAACATTTTCTAAAATTCTATTTTTTCCAAAACTAATTCCAAAATTGTTAATGCTTATCATTTTTTACCTTTTTCATATTTTTTGTCAAAACAATCACAGAAACTATTCCTATTAAAACTATAAACATTGAAGGAACACTTGATTGCACTGTTTGTGCTTGTTCATTTAGTTCTAAAGCTCTTATTGATAGGGTACTATAATCAAAAGGTCTTAGAACCATTGTTAATGGTAACTCTTTTATAACTTCAATAAAAACTATTATAAATGAGGCAATAGCAGAATTTTTAATCAAAGGTATATAAACCTTTATAAATTTTTTGATTTCTCCAATATCTGATATTTGTGCCACATCATCATAGCTTTGAGGAATTCTATTAAAACCAGCTTCAAAATTATTTATTGAAATACTTATAAACCTAACTATATACCCAAAGATTACTCCAATAACTGTTCCTGAAATAAAAAAATCCCATGAAAATAAATCAAATAAAATATTTAGAAAACCAAAAAAAGAGAGTATTCCAACAGCCACAACAGCCCCTGGAACTGTATATCCAAGTTTTATAAGTTGAGCTATAATATTTGAACTCTTTGTATTGTGTTGTCTTACATTATAAGTTATAACCAGAGCTAAAAGAGTTATTAAAAATGCAGATATAAAACCAAGTTGTAGAGTTTTTGATAGTAACTCTATAAAATCTTCATCAATTACTTCTTTGTAAGATTGAAAAAACCAAATTGTTAGTTGAATAAATGGCAATAAAAAACCAAAGAAAAAAGGTATAAAACAGATAACAAAAGCTAGAAAGTTTTGAAAACCTTTTAGTTTAGTTTTTGTAATAGGTCTAAAATCTTTTCCCGAACTTTTATATATTTTGTCTCTTCTTTGGAACTTTTCTAAAATAATTAACATGAAAATAAAAAGCATCAAAATACTTGCAAGTTTTGAAGCGTCTTCTACACTTCCCATTCCTTCCCAAGTTTTGAAAATACCAGTTACAAAAGTATTCACTCCAAAATAATCCATTGCTCCAAAATCAGCAACAGCTTCCATAACAGCAAGTGTAGCTCCTGCAATAATTGCAGGTCTTGATATTGGTAAAATCACTTTTTTTAATATTTGCCAAGATGATAAATTAAAAGTTTTAGAGGCTTCTATAATTGAAGCAGATTCAAAACTAAGATAGGTTTTGCAAATAAGATAAACATAAGGATACAAAACCAAAGAGATTACCAAAACAGCACCATTTATGGACTGAATATCAAAAAAAGGAACTTCATTTATATTTTTTCCCAATAAATCTAATATGTAAGTTGTAATATTTCCAGAAACACCAAACATTCCATTGTACATAAACGCAATAATATATGTGGGAATAGCAAAGGGTAAAATCAAAGCATAATCAAAAAATTTAGAAAAAGAGAATTTGTATAAAGAGACTAAATAAGCAGTACTAAAACCTAAAATAACAGTGAGTATTCCAACTCCAATCATAATGTATAAAGTATTAAAAATATATTCCCATAAAACAGTATTTTTGATATGTTCCCAATTTGGTGTATCAAAAACAAAAAGATAAAAGAAGATAGAAAAAATAGGAATACAAATAAGTATTCCTATTAAAAAGCTATTTATTTTAAGTAAAGAGAATTTTTGCAACTACTATTTCCATCCCGCAATATCTAGAGCTTTAACTGCTTGAGTTGTATATTTACCCAATTCATTTATTGAAATATAGTCCTCATCCAAAGTTCCCCAAGATTTAACAACATCTGAAACTTCAGCATTTTTTAATACAGGGTATTCAAAATTTCCTTTAGCAAAAACCTCTTGAGCCTCTTTTGATAATAAAAACTCCATAAATTTTATACCGTTTTCTTTGTTTTTGGCATATTTTGTGATACCACCTGCACTAATATTTATGTGTGTTCCACCATTTTTGAATTTTGGAAAATATAGAGTTAATTTACTAATAGCCTCTTTATCTGAATCATCACCTTTTGTTAATGCACCAAAATAGTATGTATTCAATATGGAACACTTCCAAGACCAACAGCAATAGCTTTTGCTTGATCTCTATCTCC
>JBBITK010000003.1:0-1418 GCA_037440805.1 Arcobacter sp.
TAAAATTACTAAAAAAAGCTGCGAAATTAGGAAGAGAAGGCTTTAAAGATTTAGCTAAATATATTAGAAAAAATGGCTTTGAAAAAAATGAACAATTTTTATATTTTAAAGCCTTTGAAAAAATGTCTCAATCTGGAAAATATGATATAAGTTTCGAACCAATCGTTGCAATAAATGAAAATTCAGCAAAACCACACGCACTTCCAACAAAAAAAAGATTGGAATTAAATGATTTATTACTTGTGGATGCAGGAATTAAATATAAAAGATATTGTTCAGATAGAACTTGTACAAGTGTTGTTGATTTTGAAAATTTCTCTTTTAAAAGAGAGCAAAAATTCAAAAATAAAAACCATCAAAAAATATATGACATTGTTTTAAAATCTCAATTAACTGCCATAGAAAATGCTAGAAGTGGAATGAAAGCTTCACAAATTGATAAACTTGCAAGGGATGTTATTGAAAATGCAGGTTATGGAAAATATTTTGTTCATAGCACAGGTCATGGAGTAGGACTTGATATTCACGAATATCCTGTTATTAGCTCAAAATCTGATGTTATAATAGAAGAAAATATGGTTTTTACAATAGAACCTGGGATTTATCTACCAAATGAATTTGGAGTAAGAATTGAAGATACTGTTGTTATAAAAGATGGAAAAGCTCAGATTTTATAAAATAAAATTCTAAACTATTTTAATCAACTTTATTTTAATTAAGAAAAAAGGCAAATATTGAAAAAAAAAATTAATGACAAATTAACACTTTTTAAAACACCAAATTTTCCATATATTTCCAAAATAAATTCCTCTAAAAAATGGTTTGCAACCATTGGAATTGGGGGAAATATTGGAGATGTAAAAAAAACTTTTGATAAGTTATTCTTATGTTTAAAATCCAATTCTAAATTCAAAATAGTTATGACAAGCCCTCTTTTACGAAATCCTCCATTTGGTTTTTTAGAACAAAATGATTTTTTAAATGGTATAATATTACTTAAAACAAATTGTAGTTTAAATGAATTTTTCAAAATTATGCAAAGATATGAAAACAGATTTTATAGAACTCGTATTTTTAAAGATTCGCCAAGAACTTTGGATATTGACATAATTTTTTTCCATAATAAAAAAATCAATACAAAAAAACTCAACATTCCACATAAATCTTGGTATAAAAGAGAATCTGTTGTTATTCCCTTGCAATTAATGTATAAACAATAAGGATTAAAATGAAAAAAAAAGTTATGGTAGGTATGAGTGGAGGAATTGATTCTTCTGTTACAGCCTATATGCTCCAAAAAGATGGATATGAAGTTGAGGGAGTTTATCTAAAACTTCATAATAGAACAGATGGTTATCACGAAAGAAATTTAGGATATATTGAAGATGTAGCTAAATTTTTGAATATAAAATATCATA
>JBBITK010000003.1:1430-57553 GCA_037440805.1 Arcobacter sp.
TGGCAAATGAATTTTCAAAGGAAGTTTATGACTATTTTGTGGATTCATATTTACAAGGAAGCACTCCAAATCCTTGTGTAAAATGTAATAAACAAATAAAATTTGGCTCTATGCTTAACTTTGCAAAAGAGCATGGAGCTGATTATTTGGCAACTGGACATTATGCAAAAACAGATGGAAAGTTTTTTTATGAAGCCGATGACAAAACAAAAGACCAAAGTTATTTTTTATCTCAAGTATCTCCTGAAGCCATACCTTATATGATGTTTCCACTAAGTACTTATAAAAAAGAGGATATTGTAAAATTTGGTGCAACTATTGCTAGTGCTTACAAAAAAATTACAGAAAAAAGTGAATCTCAAGAGATTTGTTTTGTGGAAACAGTTTATACTGATGTTGTAAAAAGACATGCAAACATTGACCAAGAGGGTGATGTTTTAGATGAAAATGGAAATATTGTAGGAAAACATAAAGGTTATGCACACTATACAATAGGAAAAAGAAGAGGATTTACTGTAAATGGAGCTCACGAACCTCACTTTGTTACAAAACTAAACCCAGAAAATAATACTATTGTTGTTGGAAAAAAAGAGTCTTTAGAAGTAAATGAAGTAATTGGAGACAATCTTAATATGTATATTGAGGACAAAGAGTTCTCTTGTAGTGTAAAATTAAGATATAGATCTACTTCAACGCCTTGCGATGTAAAAATTATTGATGATAAAATCTATATAAGTTTAAAAGAGCCTGTTTTTGGTGTGGCTTGTGGACAACTTGCTGTTTTTTATGATAATCAAAAGGTTTTAGGAAGTGCTTGGATAGAGAGTACAAAATAATTTAGGAGAAAAACTCCTAAATTATAAAATTAGAATGTAAATGTTACATTACCTTTTATAGCATTATAATCATTTGCAGAATCTTCTGCATTTACATCAGCGTAGATGATTCCTGCAGATAATGAATCAGTAAATGAATATCCAGCTATTAAATCTAACTCTTTAACTTTATCATTAGCAGAACCATAAGTAGTTTGACCATATAATGCACCTAAATCAATACCAACTATGTTATATCCTAAAGAACCATATACTGTATCAGCATCTGCAGAATATGGCTCACCTATTTCTTCAAATGGATTTATATTATCACCTAAAGAAGCCATTGAACCTACACCAGCATCTTTATCAGTTGTAATGTATCCAGCTTTAGCAGTAATACCAGCTAATGTTGCACTTAACTCTAAGTGTCCAATATTTCCATTTTCAGCATTAACTGCATCTTCACTTGAAGCTGCATAATGTGCAACTACACCGAACATATCAGTTGTATAAGTTCCTTTTAAACCATACCAATCAGCAAGATCTGGAGCAGAGTAAGCATAAGGATTTAAAACTATTCCACTTAAACCTTCATATTTAACATCAAGTACATAAGCACCTTTGTTTCCATTTACATCTGTGAAATCTCTACTCTCATCATATCCTGAAACTGCTATTTTATCAGTATATCCAGCTACGATTGTAGTTGAAGGAATAGCTGTAACAGAAGCTACAACAGCCTCATGATAATCACCCATCCACTCTAAATCAACAGCTTGTCTACCAGCAGATAATCCAAACATGTCATTTGTATATTTTACATAAGCTTCACTCATTAAAGCTTTGTTATCAAACATACCTTTATAATCATTATCTTCTACTTCAGAAAATTTATGGTTTCCTTTAAATTCTGCTTTAGCACTTAATCCCATATAAGAATCTGTTTCATAAGCTACTGTTACATTTCCATTTGTAAAACCTGAATCTTGAGTTCCAGCTTCATTATTATACTTTTGAGAATAAGCATTTAAAGAACCAGAAGCTTTTCCACCTTTAATAGCAGACTCTAATGAATCAGCACCAAAAGCCATTGAAGAACTTAATACTAATCCACATGTAATTAAACTTAATTTTTTAATCATTTTTTTTCCTTGTAAATAAAATTTTTGAATTGATGTCATCGCACAAAACATCTTTTCGTTTTTAGAAGAACAGTTGAATTTTAACATCAAACTATACTATTTTTAATAGATTATGTGTATAAAATATATACAATATACCAAATTAATATATAATCATAATTAATTGATAATCATTATTATAATATTCAACATCTTATAGAACTATTAAAATTAATTATCATTAAGTACAGATTGGATAAAATGCGAAAAATTAATCAATCCCAAGGAAATTCTAATGTCAACATTTAAACTTTTTAGTGGTTCAGCAAATCCTGAATTTGCAAAAAAAGTAGGTGAATATTTAAGTATGCCTATTTCTGATGCTACTTTAAACAAATTTAGTGATGGTGAAATATCTGTTCAAATAACTGAAAGTGTTAGAGGACAGGATGTATTTATTATTCAACCAACTTGTGTTCCTACAAACGATAATTTAATGGAACTTTTAATAATGGTTGATGCTCTTAAAAGATCAAGTGCAAAATCAATCTCTGCTGTTATTCCATATTATGGTTATGCTAGACAAGATAGAAAAGCAGCTCCTAGAGTTCCAATTACTGCAAAATTAGTTGCAGATTTACTTGAAGCTGCTGGAATTACAAGAGTTGTAACTATTGATTTACACGCTGCTCAAATTCAAGGATTTTTTAATATTCCTGCAGATAACTTATTTGGTTCTATTTTATTTGTAAATTATATTAGAAGTAAAAATCTTCCAAACCCAATTATTGCTAGTCCAGATATCGGTGGAGTTGCACGTGCTAGATCTTATGCAGATAAATTAGGATATGACTTAGTAATTGTTGATAAAAAAAGAGAAAAAGCAAATGTTGCTGAAGTTATGAATATTATTGGTGATGTACAAGGTAAAGATGTTATTTTAGTAGATGATATGGTTGATACTGCTGGAACTTTAGTAAAAGCTGCTGAAGTATTAAAGAAAAAAGGTGCAAATTCTGTAATGGCTTGTTGTACACATGGTGTTTTAAGTGGACCTGCTTACGATAGAATAGAAAAAGGTGTATTAGACGAATTGGTTATTTCTGACACAATTCCTACACGAAAAGAAGCTAAAAAGATAACTGTCTTGACAGCATCTACAATGATTGGTGAAGCCATTAGAAGAATTCACAATAATGAGTCTGTTAATTCAATATTTAATGCTTCTTAATTTACTTAAGAAAAAAGTGGAAAAATTTTGCTATAATCCGCAAAATTATTTAGTTTAATTTAGGAGAAAACATGAAAAAAATTTTATTATCAACTGTTGCATGTGCAACAATGATGTTAGCTGCGAGTGATTACAAATACGAAATTACTCCAATGGTGGGTGGAAACTATACAGAAGGTAACCTTGATTTAAACAGAGATTATGTAAATGCTGGAATTAATTTAGGATTTAATCTTTTTGATTCTGTAATTGACCAAGTTGAATTAGGTTATTTAAGATCTGTTGAAGATGTAAAATTTAGAGGTGAAAATAGAGATACAGGTATTACAAAAGTATTTACTAACTTTGTAAAAGATTATGATTTATCTTCTGATTTATCTTTATACTCTTTAGTTGGAGTTGGTGCTGAAATTTTTGATGATGAATATGCAGATAATGAAAACAGTGCATTTGGAAACTACGGTGCAGGTGTTAAATATAAATTAGCTGATCAAGCTACTTTAAAATTTGATGTTAGACACGCTATAGAGATTGATCATGGAGATAACAATTTATCTTATAATGTTGGTGTTGCTGTTCCTTTTGGTGCAGTTGAAAAACCAGCTCCAGTTGTTGAAGCTCCAAAACCAGTTGTAGTACCAGCTCCAGTTGTTGAAGCTCCAAAAGATTCTGATAACGATGGTATAGTTGACGCAAAAGATGAGTGTCCAGATACAATGGCTAGAGTTTCTGTTGATGCAACGGGATGTGCTACATTAGTTAACTTAGAAATCAATTTTGACACAAATTCATCTGTTATTAAAAATTCTTATTCAAATAGAATTGGTGAATTTGCAAACATGATGAAAGCTAATCCAAAATTAAAAGCTACAATTGAAGCTCATACAGATTCAACAGCTTCTGATGCTTATAACATGAAATTATCAAATAAAAGAGCACAAGCTACAGTTGATTATTTGAAAAAATTAGATGTTGAAGCTTCAAGATTAAAAGCTGTTGGTTATGGTGAGTCTAAACCAATCGCTAGCAATGCTACTAAAGAAGGTAGAGCTAAAAATAGAAGAGTTACTGCTGTAATGAGCAAATAATTAAAAGGGAATTGTTCCCTTTTAATCCTAAAAATAATTAAAATCTTATTTAAACTACATTATTTAAACTACAAAAATATACTTTTTCGATATAATCCACCAAATTTAGTATTTCAATAAAGGAAAAATCAAATGAAAAGGGTAATATTAACATCTGTTTTTTGTTCAGCTGTTTTATTTGCAAACTCTAACAATTATGGTTATGAAGTTTCAGCAATAAGTTCAGGAATACTTAGTGATAGTAAAATAAATCTTGAAGATAAAAATTATATCAATGGTGGATTAGCTATTGCAAAAAATATCGAATCAAATTTTGTTGATCAGGTTGAATTGTCATATTTAAGAAGTGATAAATTAAACTACAAAAATTCAAAAGATACAACTTATATAAATAGAGGATTTTTAAATTTTATTAAAAATATACCTATTAATAATAATTTTGGATTCTATGGTTTAGTAGGTGGTGGTTACCAAAACTATACAAATGAATTTAATACTCATCAAGATACACCTTTAGTTAATTATGGGTTAGGTATGAAATATAGTTTTGCAAATGATATTGCATTGAAAACTGATATTAGACATTTAATCTCAACAGAGAGTTTAAAAACAAATGAAATGCTTTACTCTTTAGGATTATCTATTCCATTTATGGCAAAAGAAAAACCTATTGTTGCACCAGTTATTGAAGAAAAAGAGCCTGAAAAACCAAAAATCTTAGATAGCGATAAAGATGGCGTTTTAGATGATAGAGATATGTGTCCAGATACTCCTGAAGGAACAATAGTTGATAGAAGTGGTTGTGAATTAGACGATGATGATGATGGAGTTATCAATAGACTTGATAAGTGTCCAAATACTTCTCCTGATGTAAAAGCAAATGAAGATGGATGTTTTGATACAGTAAACTTAAAAATAAATTTTGAAACTAATTCAGCAGTTATTAGAAAATCTTACGATTCAAATCTAAAAGATTTTGCTAATTTAATGAATCAAAATCAAAAATTAGGTGCAGTAATTGAAGCACATACAGATTCAAGAGGAACAGATAAACACAACCAAATTTTATCTGAGAAAAGAGCTGCTTCAACAGTTAATGCATTAAAGGCTTTGGAAGTTTCTCCTACTAGATTAAAAGCTGTTGGTTATGGTGAAACAAAACCTATTGCTCCAAATGATTCTGAAGAAGGAAGAAGTCAAAATAGAAGAGTTATTGGTTATATAAATCAATAATTTATAGAGGATTTAGAAAATTCTAAATCCTTTAATTTAGCCCTAAAAATCTCATTTTTCCAATTAACAAAAAACTTACTAACTTTTAGATACAATCGCGATATAACAAATAAAACAATAAAAAATTTATAGGATAAACCTTGCAAAAAAATATTAGAAATTTCAGTATTATTGCACATATTGACCATGGAAAATCAACATTAGCTGATAGAATTATTCAAGAGTGTGGAGCTATTACGGATAGAGAAATGACTTCTCAAGTTATGGATACAATGGATATTGAAAAGGAGAGAGGAATTACAATCAAAGCCCAAAGTGTTAGGCTTGATTATGTAAAAGATGGAGAAAACTATGTTCTAAATCTTATTGACACTCCAGGACATGTGGATTTTTCTTATGAAGTAAGCCGTTCTTTAGCTTCTTCTGAAGGTGCTTTACTTATTGTTGATTCAACTCAAGGTGTTGAAGCACAAACAATAGCAAATGTTTATATTGCTATGGATAATGATTTAGAGCTTTTACCAGTAGTAAACAAAATTGATTTACCAAGTGCTGATCCAATTAGAGTTTTAGAAGAAGTTGAAGAGGCTATTGGTCTTGATTGTACTCAACATAATCTAATTTCTGCAAAAACTGGTCTTGGTGTAAAAGATTTAATAGATTCTATTGTTGATAGAGTTCCTGCACCTAATGGAGATGAAAATGCTCCTACAAAAGCTCTTATTTATGACTCTTGGTTTGATAATTATCTTGGAGCTTTAGCGCTTGTTAGAGTTTATGATGGAAGTATTAAAAAAGGTCAAAAAATAAGACTTATGAATACAAGAGTTGAACATCAAGTAATAGGTCTTATGTATCCTCATCCACTTAAAAGACAAGACACTATAGAGATAAAAACGGGTGAAATTGGTATTGTTGTACTTGGTCTTAAAACTTTAGATGGAATTGCTGTTGGTGATACAATGACCGATGCAAAAAATCCAACAAAAGAGCCTATTGATGGATTTGAACCAGCTAAACCTTTTGTTTTCGCAGGACTTTATCCAATAGAAACAGATAAATTTGAAGATTTAAGGGAAGCATTAAACAAACTAAAATTAAATGACTCTTCAATCTCTTTTGAACCTGAGAGTTCACTTGCTTTGGGAAGTGGTTTTAGAACTGGATTTTTAGGAATGCTTCATATGGAAGTTATTAAAGAAAGACTTGAGAGAGAGTTTGATTTGGATTTAATAGCAACTGCTCCAACGGTTATTTATCAAGTTGAAAAAACAAATGGTGAAACTATTGAAATTCAAAATCCTAGCGAACTTCCTGAACCAAACTACATAAAAACAGTTTTTGAACCTTATGTAAAAGCAACTATTTTGGTACCTGATGAATTTTTGGGAAATGTAATAAAACTTTTAAATGATAAAAGAGGAATCCAAATAAAAATGGATTATTTAGGGAAAAGGGTTTTATTGGAATATGATTTGCCAATGAATGAAATTGTTATGGACTTTTATGATAAATTAAAATCAACAACAAAAGGTTATGCTTCTTTTGATTATGAACCAGTTGGTTTTAGACCAGGAAATCTAAAAAAACTTGATATTAGAGTTGCTGGAGATATTGTGGATGCCTTATCAATTATTGTTCCAGATGATAGAGCCGTAAGCAAAGGTAGAGAATTTGTAAAAGCACTAAAAGAACTTATACCTAGACAACTTTTTGAAGTTGCTGTTCAAGCTAGTGTTGGAAGTATGATTATCGCTAGAGAAACTGTAAAATCTATGGGTAAAAATGTAACTGCTAAATGTTATGGTGGGGATATTACAAGAAAAAGAAAACTTTTAGATAAACAAAAAGAGGGTAAAAAAAGAATGAAAGCTATTGGAAAAGTAAATGTTCCTCAAGAGGCTTTCATGGCTGTTTTAAAAATCTGATTTTTAAAATCATAGAATTTGTTTTATCAAATTCTATGATTTACAAACTTTCAAAAAATATGAAAATTTATTAATATCCCAACTCTTCACCAACTAAGATAATTATAATTCTTCCTTTAATATCATCGGCTTTTACCCATGAAAATTTATTTGCAATATTATCAAGATTATATTTTGGCTCTTTTCCCATCTCGATAGCTTTTTTATTTATTCTATTTATATTTTTAACAGCAGCAACTTCCATTACTCTTTTAAATCCAGCCTCAACATCTTCAACAATTTTATTTATCCCAACAATAACCAAAACATTTGTTGGACCATAAGAAAATGCAGCTACCCTATTTCCGCTACCATCAGCATTTACAAGTTTTCCATCTTTTGTAATTGCATTTGTACTTGTAACAAAAATATCAGAAACTAAACCTTGTCTTCTTCTTTTGATATTTTCTTCCATAGAGATTCCATCTTCATATTGATTGTGAAGAGTTATATCTTTATTATTCAATAAATATTCCAACAGACCAATCTCTTTTACACTTTCACTTCCACCTAAACCTACACTCATTCCAGATTTTATATACATTTTAGATAATTCAAAAGCTTCCTCTTTTGAATTAACGAAATGTGCGTCATAACCACAATTTTTAAAATTATTAATCAACTCTTCCATAATAAAATCCTTTTATAAAAAACTTGCATATTATTCAATGTATATACTTAATCTTTCTCTAAAAACTTTATTTCTACACTAAAAAATAAATATAATTTATAGTATTATTTTATATGTTATGCCTAACCTGTAAAAACCTATCTTTTCAAATTATCTGCAAAGATTGTCAAAACAATCTTTTGATTCCATCTTTTCACAAAAGAGAAATAGAAGATGGATTTTTTAACTACTCTTTTTATACTTTTTCTGAACTTGAAGATTTGATTTCATCAAAATACTATTTTTATGGGGATAGGGTTTTACATATTTTAGCAAAACTATCTTTTGCAAAATTTGCTCAAAATTTTGATTTTCCAGCACAAATCTTAGCTATTCCAATAGATGACCACACAAGACACGATTTTTCGCACACTGCAATTTTAGCTCATCACTTAAAATCAAAAAATATTATTCCAAAATACAACTGCTTAAAAGCCACAAATATAGTCAAATACGCTGGAAAAGATTTGGAATTTAGAGAAAAGAATCCAAGAAAATTTCAAGTGTCAAATCTTGCATATCAAACGACAATTTTATGTGATGATTTAATTACAACAGGTGCTACAATTAAACAAGCAAAAAAAGCTCTGGAAAAACAAAAGAATCAAGTCCTTTTCTCTTTAACCTTAGCTGACGCAAAACTTTAGTATAATCCCTTTTTTACAAAAGGGATTAAAAGTGATAGGGATTATTGATTATAATATGGGTAATTTGGCAAGTGTTTACAACGCTTGTCATCTAATAGATGCAAAAGCAACTATTGTAAAAGACCCAAATGATTTAAAAAAATTTGATAGGGTTATATTGCCAGGTGTTGGTGCGTTTGGTGATGCAATGGAACATCTAATTCAAACAGGTATGAACGAAGCTGTTTATGAATTTGCAAAGAGTGGAAAACCTATGATTGGTATTTGTTTGGGAATGCAACTTTTATTTGAAAGTTCTCAAGAGTTTGGATACCATAAAGGTTTAGGCTTAATAGATGGTGAAGTTGTAAAATTTGATAAATCAAAAATGAGTGAAGATTTTAAAATTCCACATATGGGATGGAATACGATAGTGAACAAAGAACACCCTTTATTTGAAGGATTACATAATCCTTATTTATATTTTGTACACTCTTATCACGCTGTTACAAGTGAAAAAAATATAATAGGAACTACTACTTATGGATATGAGTTTGTAAGTTCTGTTCACAAAGAGAATATTTATGGGTTTCAACCCCATCCTGAAAAATCCCATGATAATGGCTTAAGAATTTTGAAAAACTTTATTAATATTGGATAAATTTTAAAGGTAAAAAATATGAAAACAATAGCAATAACAGGTGCAAGTGGTTTTGTAGGCACAAACTTAACAAAATATTTTCAACGATTAAACTACGAAACAGTGTCTATTACAAGAGATATTTTAAATAATGAAGATAGATTGTTGGAAGTTGTAAAAAATAGTGATGTTATTGTAAATTTAGCTGGTGCAAATATTATTAACAGATGGAGCGAAGAGTATAAAAAACTACTATATTCAAGCAGAATAGAAACTACTAAAAAAGTTGTAAATGCGTTGAATAAAATAAATGACTCTAAAAAACTTTTGATTTCAACCTCAGCTGTTGGTATTTATGACAACAAAGATACACACGATGAAAATGGTTCTTATGCGAATGATTTTTTATCAAATCTTTGTCAATCTTGGGAAAGTGAAGCAAATAAAGCAAAAAGTGAAAATACTAAAGTTGCAATATTTAGATTTGGAATAGTTTTAGGGAAAGATGGTGGAGCATTTTCCAAAATGATAACGCCATTTAGACTTGGACTTGGTGGAATTATTGGAAGTGGAAATCAAGCATTTTCTTATGTACATATTGAAGATTTATTAAGAGCATATAAATTTGTAATAGAAAATCATCTTGATGGTGTATTCAATCTAACTGCACCAAAACCAACTACAAATGCAGAATTTACAAGAACTTTAGGGAAAATATTAAGAAGACCTACAATTTTTCCTGTGCCTGAATTTGTTTTAAAACTTATATTCAGTGAAGGTGCTAGGGTTTTGACAGATGGACAAGATGTTGTTCCAAAAAGACTTTTGAGTTTAGGATTTAAGTTTGAATATAACAATGTAGATGAAACTCTAAGAGCGTTAGTATAAATTATAAAAAGGAAAATGTAAGAATGGATATATTACCAGCGATTGATTTAAAAGATGGAAAAGCCGTAAGACTTAGCAAAGGGCTTATGGATAGTGCAAAGATTTATTCTGATGAGCCTTGGCAAGTGGCTAAAAGATTTGAAGAGTTAGGTTCTAAGTGGGTTCACATAGTTGATTTAAATGGTGCATTTGAGGGAAAACCAGCAAATTTAGAACAAATCAAAAAAATCAGAGAAAACTGTAATCTAAAAATCGAACTTGGTGGTGGTATTAGAGATGAAGAGACTATCAAAATGTATGTTGAACTTGGAGTTGATAGATTGATTCTTGGTTCTATTGCTGTTAAAAATCCACAATTTGTAAAGGATATGGCTTCAAAATATCCAATTGCTGTGGGAATTGATGCAATGAATGGAATGGTTGCAGTGGAAGGTTGGGCAGAGGTTTCAACTATGGAAGCTACAACTTTGGCTAAAGAGTTCGCAAATGCAGGTGTTCAAGCTATTATTTGCACTGATATAAGCAAAGATGGAATGCTTTGTGGTGTAAATGTGGAATTTACAGAATCTATCGCTCTTGCAAGTGGTATTGATACAATTGCATCTGGTGGAGTAAAAGATATAAATGACATTATAAACTGCAAAGCAAATGGAAATATCGCTGGAGTTATTGTGGGAAAAGCCTTTTATGAAGGAACTTTAGATTTAGAAGAAGCTTTTAAAGTATTAGAAAACTAAGATAAATGTGCCTTGTACTTTCACTTGTTTTTTTAGCCTTAGCATATACATTTTTTCAAGATGGTAATATGCAAGGCGTTTATATAAATGTGGCTATCGCCCTACTTTTTATATTGTTGATGATAAGAAATATTATAAAAACTAAAAAAGAGAGAAGTTAAAACTTACTACTTCTCAACTTCCGTATAATGCAACTCCAAGCCCTTTGAAGTTGCCACAAATCCATTTACATTAATAGTTCCATCATGTACCATTTTATGATGTTCTTTGCATAACGGGATTAGATTATATTTATGATTTGCATTAATATGACCTATATATCCATCTTTATTAGCACGTGCCTGTTCTTTTATATGATGAACATCATCACATTAATATCTACACTATCAGATAGCCTTTAAAATGGTTATTTTAAATATAAAATTATAAATTTATACACTGCTTTATACACCTTATATATCCTAATTAATCTACATTTTTTTTCTTAATTATATTTCTATCTTTTCAAATTTATAGAGTTATTTTCAAACCATATTTCTATATCTTCAACTTTATATAATATATTTGAACCTAATTTTTCTTGTATAAAAGGAAGTTTATTTCTTAATCTACCCCTTCTATCTTTTTGCCAATCACTTGATTTACCATAAATTTCTGTAAATTCTTTTACACTAATATACTTTTTCTTTTGAATCTTCTCTATATCTATGCTTTTAATTTGATTTTGATAAAACTCTTTTTTATTATCTTCTAAAAGTTCAGATAAACCTAAAGCACTATCTTTTATTTTTCTAAAATTGTTTCTTATAAGTTCAGTTAATTCTCTCGCATATTTATATCCATCTGAATTAATTAACCTTTCTCTTTCCCCACCAAAATCTGAATCAAATGATTTAGTAATTGGTTTATTTACTCCATATTTCGTATATAAATCTCTAAATTGATTATTAATGAATTCTAGTTGTCTTATTAAACTTAAAACACTATATTCTATTTGTTCATAGATATCAATTTTTTCAGAATTTGTAGCTTTACTATTATTTTTTGATAACAAATTATTCCTTTTTTAACAATTTCACTAAATCATAATTATCTAAATGATTTTTTATTATATCAAAATTTTCTTTTTTTTTAATCTTTTATTTTATCATTTGAAGTTCGATTTTATAGGCTTTTGTGGCATTTAATTAAGTCTTAAGGAATATTAATTATTAATTTATTTTTTAAATATACATAATATTAAGAACTTTTTAAGTTTAAAAATGTAATTATTCGATTCACAAAATAATTTAATATATTTTTTGTATATAGTCTTATATATGAAAAACTTCTCAAATTTTAAAGAGATGTATTGAATTAAATTAAAAATATAATAGGTAATTTATTACTGTTCAAATTTTTGGTTTAATTTTTTATGTACGATACCGTAACGACTTCAATGAAGTGCTGACGACCACCACCCATAATTTAGTTTTCAAAATGTTCAAAATATTGGGGTCAAATGATTTATTCAAATAATTCAAATTCAACAAACAAGCATTATCCATAATTTTTCAAATTACACAATTTTCCGTTTTTAAGTATACATGTGTGAACGATACCTTAAGTGCTTTTAAAAAAGTGCTTATGCCAACCACTCAGAATTATTTATCATACCTTCAGGTGAAAGATTAAAAAAATGGCAAGAAATACTACAAAATCAAACAATAACAAAACTTTATCATTAACTGCAAAAAATACAAAATTATTTTCTTATGTGGGGTCAAAATTTAAATATAAAAAATATTATGATTCATTATTAACAAATGTAAAAAAGAAAGAATATAAAGTTTATATTGAAGCATTCGCAGGAAGTTTAGCTTCATTATTTCATAATTTAGAGCATATTAAAGCAGATAAAATCATTATCAATGACTTTAATCCAAAAATTATAAATCTATATACACAAATTAAAAATAATCCAACAGAGGTTTTTGAAAAATATTTAATATTAGAAAATGAATTCAACAGAATAGTTCCACAATTTATTTTAGATAAATATAAATCAAATGGGGTAAAAAAAGAAGATAGAATATATATGCAAGAAGTTCTTAACTTTTATACTGATGCAAAAGAAGTTTATAATAATTTAGTATTAAATACAGAGCACGCAGCTTTATTTATATTTATTATGAAACATTGTTTTTCAGGTAATTATACTGAAAATAAACAGGGAAAACTTACTACAGGATTTAATTGGAAAGCTTCAAAAGTAAATGTAAAAAAAGTTGAAACAGCAATTATGAATTTACATAACTTCTTTAATTCTAATAATGTTGAATTTGAAAATCTTGATGTGTTTGAATTAATTAATAAATATGATGAATCAGATACTTTTATATATTTAGACCCTCCGTATTCAAATTCACAAATTCAATATGAAAATGGAAAAAGAGCTGTAAACAATATCACATTTAATGAAATTAAATTACATCAGCAACTTATAGAATCTTGCCATAGCAAGTTTGAATGTGTTATGTATTCAAATAATTTTGATGAAATATTTACAGAATATTTTGATAACCATACTACTTTTGAAAGAAACAATAGCATTGGTACTGAAAAAATTGAAAAACGAAAATTAGAGATATTAGCTATTAAAACAAATGAAATTGTACCAGTGCTTGAAAAAGCAACCGCTGTTGCTATTCTATTAAGTTTAGCATCTCCTGTTAATTATGAAGTTATAAAAAATTCAACTAAACTAGATAATGGGTTAATAGAAACAAATAATAGTGGTTATAAAGGTTCAGAAACAACTTCAATAATAGCTTAAAAACACAAAAATAAGAAAGAGCTTTAAACTCTTTCATTGTTCTTTTAAAATCTACTGTTAAAAACGCACTAAAACTTGCTAATAAAAAAGTTGTACGGCATAGTCACTTTAATGTTTAATAATTTATATAAACAGAAAACTTAAAACAAGGAAACCAAATGGTTCAAACATTAAAGAAAACAATAGAAGAATTTATAGCTAAAAGTTATGGAGCTTATACTCTAACAACAAATAAGCAAATTGAAGAACTAGCCGTAAAACTTGAAGCTAATTTTGGAAGTAAAGCACTAGATGAAATGAAATTATCAAGATTAGAATATATTATAGAAAATGAACTTACAACAGATTTTGATATGTTTTACAACAAATTAGGTGATTTAAAATTAGCAGAGCTTTATATGAATTTAGCAAATGAGATGAATATTAAATTAGAAGATATGCTCAAAAAAATTAATAAAGATATTATTGTATATGAGATGAGCTTTAATAAATTTATAGAGCATAAAATTTTAGTAGATAAGATTTTAGGTGAAACGAACGAAAAAGATTTAATTTATTTTGATTACGAAACGATTTGGGAAGATAAATTCCAAGACGACCACTACATAAGTGGTTATGATGTTATCGTGAAATTTTTAAAGTAGGTCTAAATGAGTTCTATTTTAAAGCTTTTAATAGCAAATAAAATCACTACGCAAGATTTAGAAAAAGAAGTAGATTATTTAATCCCAAATTTTTTAGTAAAAAATTCACTAAATTTAATCTACGCAAAAGCAGGTATGGGAAAGAGTTGGCTAATGTTAGCTCTTTGTCTTCATTTATTGGATAATGAAAAAGTTAAAGATTGTATCTACCTAGATATGGACAACAGTCTTCCAACTTTAAAAAATCGAAATATTGATGAAATAGTTGAAAAATATGAAAACTTTAATTATATCCATCGTTCAAAACTTAATGATACACCTAGAAAAATATTAAAAGATTTATCACAAGAATCAAAGAAAAATCCAAGTGAGTTTGAAGATAGACTATTTATATTTGATTCAATTAGAGATTTTACAAATGGTAGAGATTTAACAAGCGATAAAGATATTATCCCAATTATGGAAGATTTAAAAGATATTAGAGATGCAGGAGCAACAATTATATTTTTACACCATACCACAAAAGACGATAGCCTAAATCAATATAAGGGTTCAACAGCTTTTAGAGATAGTGTTGATGTAGCTTATTATTTAAGTTCAAAAAGAAACCAAAACATTTTAATTTATTCACTTTATGTAGATAAAGATAGATTATCAGTTGAAGATAGTGCCTTTGAACTTAATACTAAAACAATGGAATTAAAATCTGAAAATTTAAAATTAGCAGAAGTTGAAAATGAAACAGAGAAAAAATTTATATCTGAAGCAATTAAATATTTAAATGCTAGTGATTTAATAGGTTTAAAACAATCTGTAATAGTTCAAGACTTATCACACATTGTAGCAGATAAAACAGCTAGAAAATATTTACATAAATACGCAGGTCAGTTTTGGTTATCGAAAAAAGTGCTAAAAGAAAATAATGCCACATACTATTATCCCTTAGTTTTAAATTCAGAGGAAAATGTTAAAGATATAGAAAATTTACCAATCCTACCAAACAAACCAAAGCCTGTATGGTAGGACTTTGGTATGTATGGTTAGTTTGGTAGATGTATATTATAAAATGCTTAAAAATATTAAAATTTATATGTTTACTTTTGTTTTGACAAAATTTATATTATATATTAAGGTTTAATTAAGAATTATAGTGTTAACATTTCTAAATTGTTTAGCTGTATTACTTATAGTTTGACAATAAAAAAAGATTCAGAAAGGAGAAACTATGAGAAGAAAATTAAACCATCTAACGGCAATTAAGACTGGCTTAGTTTTATCAAGAAAGAAAGCCTCTCAACAATCTGAATTTAAGAAAGATTATAATGTAATCTCTCTTAAATCATTTAATGAGAATGGCTATTACGACCATTCATTTGTAGAAGAATTTATAGCAGATGAAGAGATAAAAGAAGAAAATTTACTACAAAAAGGTGATATATTAGTTAGATTAAGAGAGCCTAATATAGCAGTTTATATTGATAGAGATTATGAGGATACTATAATTTCTTCATTGGCTGCCGTGATTAGAATTAAATCAAATAATGTTAATCCTTTATTTTTAACTAATTACTTAAATTCATCATTAACGAAAAAACAACTATATAGCCAAGGAACAGCAGTAGCTATGTTAAATATAAAATCGTTAGATGAGCTTGAAATAATCTTACCTACACTAGAAACACAGGAAAAAGTTGCTGAAATTCAAGCATTATCCTTTAAAGAGATAAAACTTTTAAATCAGTTAATAGAAGAAAAACAAAAATATACAACTAAAATATTTGAAACAATAATAAATCAGGAGATAAACAATGACTAAAACAACTCAAGAAGTAATCAATGGTATAGTATGGAAAGCGTGTGATACATTCAGAACAACAATGGATAGTAGCCAATATAAAGATTATATTCTTACAATGTTATTCGTTAAATATCTATCAGATTTTTATAAAGAAAAGCTAGAAGATTTAAAAGCAAAATATGATGATAATGAAGAGAGAATCCAAAAAAGTTTAAAAAGAGAAAAATTTAGACTTGATGAAAAGTGTACATTTGAATATATATTACAACATAAAGAAGCTGAAAATTTAGGTGAAGTTATAGATAAGGTTTTAGAGAGAATTGAGGAAGATAATAAGGAAAAATTAGAGGGAGTATTTAGAGAGATTAGCTTTAATAGTGAAGCAATTTTCGGTAGAACAAAAGAAAAGAATAAAATACTTAAAAATTTACTTGAAGACTTTAACGACCCAAGACTAGATTTAAGACCGTCAATGTTAGAGGGTAATGATGTAATTGGTGATAGTTATGAGTATCTTATCGCACATTTTGCTAGTGATGCAGGGAAAAAAGGTGGGGAATTTTTTACACCAAGTGCTGTATCAACACTATTATCAAAATTAGTTGAAGCAAAAGAGGGAGATAGAATTTATGACCCAACTTGTGGTTCAGGTTCATTACTTATTAAAGCAAGTAAAGTTATTGGTAATAATAATTTTAGAATATACGGTCAAGAAAGTAAAAATGCCACAGTTGCATTATGTAAAATGAATATGTTTCTACACGATATTAATGACGCTGTAATTGAGTGGGGAGATACTATCAATAATCCATTACATTTAGAAAACGACCACCTTATGAAATTTGATGTTGTTGTTGCTAATCCACCTTTTTCATTAGATAAGTGGGGAGCAGAAGACGCACAAACTGATAAATATAAAAGATTTACAAGGGGTGTTCCACCAAAAAGTAAAGGTGATTATGCTTTTATTTGCCACATGATAGCAAGTTTAAACGAACACGGAAGAATGGGAGTAGTTCTTCCTCACGGGGTATTATTTAGAGGAGCTAGTGAGGGGCAAATAAGAAAGCAATTAATAGATGAGAATTTATTAGATGCAGTTATTGGTTTACCTGCTAACTTATTTTTTGGTACTTCAATTCCTGCTTGTATTTTAATATTCAAAAAGAATAGAACTAATAAAGATATAATTTTTATAGACGCAAGTAATGAATTTGAAAAAGGTAAAAATCAAAATAGCTTAACAGACGACTATTTAACAAAAATTATAGATACATATAAAAATAGAAAAGAGATAGAAAAATATTCTCACATAGCAACAATTGAAGAGATACAAGAAAATGACTATAACTTGAATATTCCAAGATATGTAGATACTTTTGAAGAAGAAGAGATTATCGACCTTGAAGCTACAAAAACAAATATTGTGAAATTAGAAAATGAATTAGTAGAAATAAAAAGCAAAATGAGTGCATATCTTAAAGAGTTGGGGTTATAAAATGGAAAAAGATTTAGAACTACAACACCACCAAACATTTGAAGAAATAAAAAGAATAGACCAAGATGGTAATGAATTTTGGTATGCAAGAGAATTAGCAAAACTTTTAGGTTATTCGGATTTTAGGAATTTCCAAAATGTAGTTGCTAAGGCAAAAGAAGCTTGTATCAATAGTGGATTTAATCCTGATGACCACCTCGTTGAAATCACCGAGGTGGTAAAAGTTGGTTCAGGAGCAGGTGCACCTTATCCATCTTTTGCACTTTCAAGATATGCTTGTTATTTAGTTGTTCAAAATGCTGACCCAAGTAAACCAGTAGTAGCAAGTGGGCAAACATATTTTGCTATACAAACAAGAAGACAAGAATTACAAGACGATGAAGCATTTGCTAAGTTAAAAGAAGACGAGAAGAGAATATTTTTAAGAAACGAGTTAAAAGAGCATAATAAACAACTTGTAGAAACAGCACAATTAGCAGGTGTAGAAACAGAGATAGATTTTGCTATATTTCAAAATCACGGATACAAAGGTTTATATGGTGGACTTGACGCAAAAGGAATACATAAAGCAAAAGGGCTAAAAAAATCACATAAAATACTTGATTATATGGGAAGTACAGAACTAGCAGCTAATCTATTCCGTGCTACTCAAACAGAGGAAAAATTAAAAAGAGATAATATCCAAGGTAAAACAAAAGCAAACCAAACTCACTATGAAGTAGGTAAAAAAGTAAGAGAAACGATAGCAGAACTGGGTGGAACTATGCCTGAAGATTTACCAACTCCAAAAGATAGTGTAAGTAAAATAGAGAAATCACATAAAAGTCTTGAGGAGAAAAAAAAATGAATCAAATCAAGCAAGGCTATAAGCAAACAAAAGTTGGGATGATTCCTGAAGATTGGGAAGTTGAAAAGATTGAAAAAATTGCACCATTACAAAGAGGATATGATTTACCTACTGATAGTGTAAGAGATGGCATTTATCCTGTTGTATATTCTAATGGTATATTAAGGTTTCATAATGAATACAAAGCTAAATCCCCAGGTATTATTACTGGACGCTCTGGAACAATAGGAAAAGTAACATATGTAGAGAATAATTATTGGCCACATAATACATCTTTATGGGTAACTAATTTTTATGGAAATAATCCAAAATTTATTTATTATATGTATATCAATATGGATTTAACAAAATTTAGTGCAGGTTCAGGTGTTCCTACCTTAAATAGGAATGATGTACATATTCAAAATATTGCTCTTCCTCCTTTGAAAGAACAACAAAAAATAGCTGAAATTTTAACAACTTGGGATGATGCTATTAGTAAACAAGAAGAATTGATAGAAGCAAAAATAAAACAAAAAAAAGCACTTAGCCAAAAGCTTTTAAGTGGTGAAGTTCGTTTTAGTGAATTTACTGATAAGTGGAAAATATTTTCATTAAATGAAGTTTTAAAAGAAAGAAAAACTTATCAAAGTAAAGGTTTAGAATTAGAACATGTATCATTAACAAAAGAGGGGGTAGTTCCTAAAAGTGAAAGATATGAAAGAGATTTTTTAGTTAAAGGAGAAGATAAACAATATAAAATTACTAAGTTAAATGATATTTGTTATAACCCTGCTAATTTAAAATTTGGAGTTATTTGTAAAAATACTTATGGCAATGGAATATTCTCACCAATATATGTGACTTTTGAAACTAAAAAAGGATTTAATATTGATTTTCTTGGATATTTTCTAACTTGGAGTGGTTTTATAAATAAAGTTAGAAGATTTGAAGAAGGTACTGTCTATGAGAGGATGGCAGTTAATCCAAAAGATTTTTTATCTTTCAAAACAAAACTGCCATCACTTGAAGAACAACAAAAAATAGTAGAAGTATTAAGTATTTCAGATAAAGAATTAGATTTACTTAAAAAAGAACTTGAAGAATTAAAACTACAAAAAAAAGCACTTATGCAAAAACTGTTAACAGGTGAAGTGAGGGTAAAAGTATGAGTTCTAAAATTTTAAATTATAATGAAGTATTAGAAGCTACTAAAGAGCAAAAAAAATATCTATTACTTGGTAATGGTTTTAGTATGGCTTATAATCCACAAAGATTTTCTTTTACAAGTTTACTTGAAAATGCTGTTGAAAGAGGTTTAATAACGACAACAAGTCCAATTTATCAAGTATTTACACAATTTGATACAAAAGATTTTGAAGAGGTTGTAAAGTTATTAGAAACTTCAACAAAAGTTTTAAAGACTTATGGTGTCTTATCAAAGGCAGATGAAGAGAAAATTTTAGCTGATTCTAAATCTTTAAAAAATTATCTTGTAGATGTAATTACAAATAATCACCCTGATAAAATAACAGAAATTTCAGATAGTGAATTTTTTAATAGTGCTAGTTTTATTAAAAACTTTGAAAAAGTATATACATTAAATTATGATTTATTACTTTATTGGACTTGTATTAAACTTCAAAGTTTTGTAGAGAAAGAACAAATTGAAGATTCACTTTTAGACATAAGTGATGGATTTTATGACCCCTATGAGCATAGCACAGATTATGTAGTATTTGGTAATGATGGAGCTTCTCAAAATATTTATTTTCTTCATGGAGGATTACATATTTATGATAAAAAAAGTGAAATTATTAAAAATACTTTTTCAAGAACAGATAAATCATTAAAAGAACAAACCCTTGAAAATTTAGATAAAGATATTTACCCAATTTTTGTATCAGAGGGAACAAGTGAACAAAAAAAAGCAAAAATTATTCACAATGCTTATTTAAATCATTGCTTTAAGAGTTTATTGAGTATTGGAACTAAAAATAGTAGTTTAGTTGTTTTTGGAACACTACTAAAAAGAAACGATATTCATATTAGACAAGCTATTTTGAAAAGTAAAGTAGAAAATATTTATATCGGTATATCAAAAGAATCTGATATAAAAGAATTTACTAATTTTATAGATAAAGCTTCAAAACTAAAAAAAGCTAAAAAAATATTTTTTTATGATTATAAAACTGTAAATGTATGGAGATGATAATGAATATAGATATATCAGCAGAAAAACAATTACAAAATAACACCATAGAATTATTAAAATCTATGGGTTATATTTTTATTCCACAAGAAGAAAATGTAAGTTTAAGAGATGGAAAATTAGGTGAAGTAATATTAAAAGATATATTAGTAAAACAGCTTCAAGAATTAAATAGCTTCGAGTATAAAGGTATTACTTATCCATTTTCTTCAAAAAATATAGCAAGGGCAATATCAGATTTAGATGAGTCATTAAACGAGGGATTAATGACGGCTAATGCTAAAATATCAGACCAGTTAATCCTTGGAAATTCATATCAAGAAGAGCTTATCGATGGAGTAAAAAAAAGTTTTTCTTTTAAATATATTGATTTTTCTAATCCTTTAAATAATGTCTATCATTTTACAGAAGAATTTACAGTATCAAGAGCTACATTAAATGAAACAGAAAAGACAAGAAGACCTGATATTGTTTTATTTATTAATGGCATTCCTATTGGAGTAGTTGAACTTAAAAAATCAAGCATAGATACAGAACAAGGTATTTCACAAATGATTAGAAATCAACAAAAAGGTGAAATAGAGCAACTGTTTAAGTATATACAACTAACACTAGCAGGTAATAATCACTCGCCACAATACGCTACAACAGGAACACCAAAAAAATTCTATGCTACTTGGGAAGAGAATGTAAAAGAAGAATTAGAAGTATTAATAAAAGATAGAATGCCAAGTAAATTGGATAGTACGATTTATTCACTTTTTAGAAAAGATAGAATTTTACAACTTTTACATTCGTTTATAATATTTGATAATAAAATAAAAAAAGTTGCTAGATACCAACAATTTTTTGCTATTGGTGAAATAGTAAAAAAAATAGAAAAATTAGATAATACAGGTCGTAGAGGTGGTGGACTTATTTGGCATACCCAAGGAAGTGGAAAATCTCTAACTATGGTAATGCTAACAAGAGTTATAAAAAGAGAAATTTTAAACTCAAAAGTTATTGTAGTAACTGATAGAAAAGACTTAGATAGACAAATACACTCAACTTTTAGAAATAGTGAAATAGAAGCTCAAAGAGCAAAAAATGGTAGGCATTTAATCAGTTTATTACAAAGTGGTAAAACTATTATTACAACTTTGATACATAAATTTGAAATGGTTTCAAAAGAAAAAGTTATATTAGATGACCCAAATATTTTCATACTTGTAGATGAATCACATAGAACACAAGGTGGAAATCTAAATAGAGCTATGAAGAAAGTTTTTCCTAATTCTTGTTATTTAGGATTTACAGGTACACCTTTAATGAAAAAAGAAAAAAGTACCATATCTAAATTTGGTGGATTATTACATAAATATACTATTGACCAAGCTGTAAAAGACGGTGCTGTTTTACCTTTACTTTATGAGGGTAGATTGGTTGAACAATGGGTTAGTGATGAAAAAGGCTTACAAAGAAGATTTGACATAATCGCAAGAGATTTAAACGAAGAGCAAAAAAAAGACTTAGCTAGAAAATGGGTTAAGTTTCAAAAAATTGCTTCGAGTGAACAAAGGCTAGAACTTATTGTATTAGATATCAATAGCCATTTTATAAAAAATATAAAAGATACAGGTTTCAAAGCTATGTTGGCAACAAGTAGTAAATTTGAAGCTATTAAATATCATAAATTATTTGAAGAACTAGGAAATATTAAGACAGCATTTGTGATTTCTCCACCTGATACAAGAGAGGGATATGAGGACATAGATAATGATAATAAAACATTCATTAATGAAGAATGGCAGAAAATCATCAAACAATATGGTGATGAAGATAGATATTTAGAAAAAATAAAAGATGAATTTATAGAGGGTGAAGAACTTGAACTTTTAATAGTTGTTGATAAACTTCTTACAGGTTTTGACGCACCAAGGGCAACAGTTTTATATATAGATAAAGAGTTAAAAGAACATAATCTACTTCAAGCAATAGCAAGAGTAAATAGACTTTATGACGGTAAAGATTTTGGATTTATAATTGATTATAGAGGATTATTAGGAAATCTTGATAAAGCACTAACTTCTTATTCTTCATTGGATGGTTTTGATGAAGAAGATTTAGTGGGAGCAGTAGTTGATATAAAAAATGAAATAGCTAAATTAAAAACTTTTTATTCTCATTTAGAGGATTTATTTAAAGATATAGAAAATAAAAACGACCAAGAGAGTTATGAAGTATTTTTAAGTGATGAAGAAAAAAGAAAACAATTTTATGAATTTTTATCTAATTATGCACGAGCTTTAAAGCTTTCATTATCTTCTGATAAGATAAATGAAGTATTTACGGAAAAAGAAATATCAAACTATAAAGCAAAAATGAAATTCTACTCTAATCTAAGAACAAGTATAAAAATTAGATATCACGAAGTAGTTGATTTTGGAAAATATGAAAAACAGATGCAAAAATTACTTGATACTTTTATTGGTGCAAATGATGTAAGCCAACTTACAAAATTAGTTAATATTTTTGATGAAGATTTTGATAGTGAAATTGAAAGAATTGTAGGAGATAACGCAAGAGCAGACGCAATATTAAGTGCGTCAACAGCTATTATAAATGAAAGAATGGAATCAAATCCTGCTTATTATGAAAAAATTGCTGTAAGAATTCAAGAGATACTTGATAAATACAAAGATAGTAGATTATCAGAAGAAGAGAAACTAAAACACGCAAAAGATATTAGAAGTATGCTTATGAGTGAAAATAATGAGAATAAAAACAATTATCCTCAAACTATCAAGAATAACAAGTGTGCCATTGCTTTTTATGATAATTTAGCAGAATTTTTAAATCCTGTAATAGATAATAATGTAGAAGTTTTAGAGCAAGTAGTTCTAAAAATAAATGATATATTTAAAGAAGTATCAAAAAAACCTGATTGGGTAAACAATAGTGATGTAAAAAACCAAATAGAGGGTCAAATTGAAGATATTTTATGGGATTTAGAAGATGAATATAAAACTCAATTTGAAAATAGTGAAGAAATAATAGCTAGGATAAGAAATATTGGAATTAATAACTACTCATAAAATTAGAGTTGAAAAAAAAGATATAAAAAATATTACTCTAAAAGTAAAACCAACTTGTGAAGTAATTTTAACAGTTCCATTAAATACGGACGATAAACATATCGAGTATATTTTAAAAAAAAGAAATGACTGGATAAATAAGAAGATTGATTTTTTTCAGCTTAATAATAAGATAGAAAATAAAGAGTATATAAGTGGTGAAAGTTTTAAATATTTAGGTAAAAATTATAGATTGAAAGTCATTCAATCAGATATTGAAAATGTAAAGCTTTTAAGAGGTTATATACAAATTTTTATAAAAGATAAAACAGACTTAAAAAGAAAACAAAAACTCTTGAATAGTTGGTATATGAATAAAGCAGAGGACTATTTTGAAAAGATAGTTGAAAAATATAAACCTATTATAAAAAAAGAAGTTAAAAATATTCGTATTAGACAAATGAAAACAAGATGGGGGTCTTGTAATTTTTCAAAAGGATATATCAACTTAAATAGTGAATTAATTAAAAAATCAAAAGAGTCTATTGAATATGTAGTTTTTCACGAATTAACCCACTTAATTTATGATAATCATAGCAGGGAGTTTTATAATTATTTAGATACTTATATGCCTGATTGGAGAACAAGAAAAGATAAGTTAGAAAATTTACTTTAATAAAACCACATAATTTTTTTAACTCTTATAATCAACCATGAGATTATTACTAAAAAGGATAAACACATGGAAGAAAACAACAATAACTCACAACAAACGCAATATAAAAAATCTTACGCAAGGGAGCAATACGATAAGTTAGTTAATAACTTTGTAGAGCAATTAGAAAAAGGAGATATAGGTTCTTGGAAAAAATCATGGTCAAGACCAATGCCTAGGTCAGCTATTTCTCAAAACCACTACACGGGCATTAATATTTTGAGCCTTATGAATGATGAATATGCCTCAAATTATTGGATTACTAAAAATCAAATAGACAATCTTGGTGGAACTATAAAAGAAGAACATTTAGAAAAAGCAAGGGATATATTCTTTTTAAAAGATGTAATTAAAAAAGAAGAAATTACAAATAAAGACACAGGTGAAATTGAAGAAGTTGATAAAAAATATACTGTATTAAAATCATATAAAGTTTTTAATACAGACGCAGTTGATGGTATCAATTTTAACTTTGAAAATGAAGTAAAAAATCAAAATCAAAAAATTGAAGAGATTGAAAACTTTGTAAAAAATCTAAATGTTAAAATGTTATATGGTGAACCTGCGTGTTCAAGTGATGGAACTGTATTTATGCCAAGAATTGAAAATTTTAAATCAAGTGAAGATTATTATAATACATTATTTCACGAACTTACACATTTTTCAGGAACTCCTGAAAAGTTAAATAGACATAATGAATTATGGTCTAAATATGATAAAAATAAAGCCTATGCTTTGGAAGAACTGGTGGCTGAACTTGGTAGTTGCTTTTTATCTTCAAAGTATGAAATAAATATGAGTGAAACAAAAAATGTAGAGTATTTAAACTCTTGGATTAGTGCTATAAAAGAAAAACCTTATATACTTTTTTCAATGGCTTCACACGCTTCAAAAAGCACTAACTATTTACAAAATTTAGCAAAAAGAAATGAACAAGCACAAAATAAAAATAAATCAAATACAAAGTCTAAAATCATATCTCCAAGTGTAGCCTAAGGCTACATTGGAGTTTTAAAATGATTTGTAAGTTTTTTAATATTTTCAGTCTCTATAATTACATCATTAAATAAATATACAAGTTCTTTTCTGATTTTTTCATACTCATTTTTATTTTGTTTTTTTCTTTGCATATTCATAATTTTTTCTTTTTCTCTAATATCATAAATTTTTTGTTTTAAAGTATCAGGGAATTTATGCCATACAGATTTTGGAAATTGAAGTAAAGAAGTGAATTCTTTTTTATTTCTATATGGTGTTTGGTTTTTAATTAAAAAATCATTGAAAGAGTTTTGTAAAGATTGTAAGATAGATTTTCTAATTGGAACAGTTTTTAATATTTTTTCACCTTGTTCATCAAGTTCATATTTACCTTTATTTTTACCCCTATTTATCTTTTTAAAGGTGTTATTACCACTTTTATCTAAAACTGGTTCATAAGATACTATTGGAGAGAAAAACTCGTTATAGGCAAACTTTGACTTACTATTTGAAAAAGCAGAAAAACATAAATGAAAGTGTGGATTCTTTTCATCTAAATGTAAAACCATTTCAAGTAGTTCAAACTCTTGTAAAATATTTTGTTCTTTTAAAAAAGCAAGTATTAGTTTTGCTTTATCTTTTGAATAATCTTCATTAAAAAATTTACTTCTTTCAATTTGGGGTAAATCTTGAAAATCAAAAACAACTTGAAAAGCACCTGCTGTATCAATTTTCTTTTTTGGTAGTTGTTTTAATTTTTCTATCTTTTGATTTGTTAATTTTTTAAAGTAGTAATTATATTTTGATTTTGAAATATCAATATTAGTGGCTCTTTTTGATTTTACTTCATAATTAGTATTTATCTCTTCTCTATTGTTATGTTTCATAAGACCATGAAGTCCACCATCATTTATTCCTTTTACAAGTTCGCCACTTCTATTTAATGTAGCAAAATTTATTGTTTCTATTCTCATTACGCAGGTCATAAAATTAATTCCTTTTATCTTTTAATAGAGTATAAAAGTATTTAGTAAAATTAATTTTTTCACATAGACTTTGTCGATGTAAAACCTGCTTTACATTTTCAGTCGTTCCTTGTTGAAAATAGCAGTCTCTTAGCAGAGGGCTTTTCTTTTTTAGTTATGTAGCAAAGTTAATTGCTACATTTTCATTTGGTTTGATTTCTTTTTTGGAGGAGTTGGTTTTTTAGTTTGAGAACTGTTTGTAGTAGTTGAACTTGTATCATCTTCATCTTCTTCATCAATAATATTTTCAAAATCTTCATCACTTAATTTTGAGAAGTCTTGGTTAATTTCTTCTTCATAAGTAGAATGTTTTGAATTTATAAAACTATTTTTTGATTGTGATAGATTTTTAGGTTTCCAAACTTTTTGTTTTTTTTGTTCTATAATTTCCCTTGCTTCAAACCATTCTTTATTTGAAGCAGGAATTGAAGTTATACGCTCATCAGCAACTATAATCCATCTATTGAAAAGTTCAGAAATTTTATTATTCAAAGTATCAAATTCACTAAGATATTTTGATTTAACATTTGATACATTTTCATCAAGTTTTCTAAGTTTTGTACCAAGTTCATTGATAAGATTTTTAGTTTCATTTAATTCATTTCTAAAACTATCAATTTTTAAATTTAGTTTTTTTAACTCTTTAATTTCTTTCATTTGTAAAAAGTAAAGATACATAAGAAAAACTAATCCAAGTAGGGGAATAAGTTGAATAATTGTCTGTGTCATAATAAAGTCCTTTTATTATGAGTATAAAAGAAAAGATAATTATTTTATTTTTAGTTTAGTAATTTATCTCTTTGACTTTCAAATTGTTCTTTACTGATTAGACCTTTTTCAAACATTGAAACTAATTTTTCTAATCTTTCAAAATTTTCTATTGAGTCGTTAGTTTCAGCTTTTTGATTTTCTTCAACTATTTCACCACTTCTAATGAAATGCCAATATTTTTTAAATGCTTTTTCTTTTGTTTCATATTTTAAATGTAAATAATGAGCTTTTATACCTTGAACTTTATGTTCTAAACAAAAATCTGCGATATTACTATCAATACCTAATTTTTCAACCATAATCGTCATTAACAATCTTCTTGTATCGTGTCCTGAAATATTTTCATTTTCAATTCGTTCCACTTCTGCTAAATCAACTAATCTTCTGAAAATTCGATGAACTGTTCCACCTTTTGGGATAGGGAACAACAAACCACCCTGATGATTTTTTATATATTCATAACATTCATCAGGTATAGGAAATTGATAATCTGTTGTTTTCGTTATTTCAGCAGGGGCATATATTTTTTTTCTTTTTAAATCACAATGTTCTTTTCTTAATTGAATAATTTCACCTGACCTATGTGCTGTTAATAATAACATATATAAAAAATTTTGGTGAATTTCTATATTTCTATACAAAGCTTCTTCTCGACCATACAAATGAACTGCTTCATATAAACTTCTAACAATATCAACTGCATCTGTTTTTACTCTTGCTTCAATTTCTTTTCTTGTTGTATATCTTTTCTTTTTAAACTTACTACTTGCCATTATATTATTTGTTATCAAGCCCTTTTCAAGAGCATCTTTAAAAACAGGTCTTAATATATCTATCGCAGTGTTAATTGAACTACCTTGTGAATTGTTAAATTGTTTTAATAAACTTTCTACATCTTCAAATGTAATATTTTCTACTTTTTTTCTACCTATATCTTTATTGTTTTTAATATATCTATTAAAAAAATTTCTTCTATTTTTTACAGTGTAATAAGCCCAATCTTTATTAGCTTCATTAGTGTTTAATATATCTTCATATATTTCTGAAAAAGTTTCAAATGAAGTTTTAAAAGGATTTATATTTTTAGATAATGAAACTCTTATTTCTTCAAGTTTTCTATAAGCAGTAGATTTTGTTCTACAACCATAAAGTTTTGTAAAGTTTTTAACAGGATAAGTAACTCCAAGATATTTAAATCTCACCATAATTGAGATAGAACCATCTTTCATTTTCTTTTCGGTAATACCTTTAAATTTAGACATAATAATTCCAAAGTGTATAATTTTATATTTATGATGTTATCTTATACAACTTTTTATACACCTTAAAGGCTATAATTTACCCTTAAAAACAATAATCTATTTTTATTGTTTTTGACTTACATCTGTGTAATGAAGTTCTAAACCTTTACTTGTTGAAACAAATCCATTTATGTTTATAGTGCCATCATGCACCATTTTATGGTGTTCTTTACATAATGGAATAAGATTATATTTATGGTTAGCATTTATATGTCCAATGAAACCTTCTTTGTTTGCTCTTGCTTGTTCTTTTATGTGGTGAACATCATCACAAGCTTTTCCACAAATAACACAACTTGAAGCAAAAACATTGTTATTATATTTTGATGTTTTTCGCTGGGTTAATCTCTCAATAGCACTATAATCATCAGTTAATCTTTTTCTTATCTCATTTGCAACACTTAAGAACTCTTTATCCATATGAAGAGATTTTGCATACTCCAAACCATACATAGAAGAACCACTTCCAAAAGCCAATTTTCTATCAAAAATCAGCTTATCTTCATCATCTTTATACATAACTGCAAGGTGTAAAGATATGATATTTTTTAGCTTTTGAATCTCTTCTATTTGTGGTAATTGATGAAGATGTGTTGCAAAAACAAAAATAGCTTCAAGTTTCGCTAACTTCAAAATAGCACTTGCAACAATAGATAATCCACTCATTGTCTCCGTACTATGGCTTATTTCATCTCCCAAAATAAGTGAATTTTTAGTAGCACGATTAAAAATATTTTTTAGTTCCAACATCTCAACAGCAAAAGAAGATAAACCCTTTGCAATATTATCAGCTCCAGAAATTCTCGTATAAACTGCATCAAATATTGAAAATCTCATAGAACGACAAGGTACATAAAATCCAGCTTGTGCCAAAATTACTGCTATTCCAATAGCTTTCATCAAAGAAGATTTCCCCGAAGAGTTTATTCCATACAACAAAACTCCGTGCATTTTGTTGTTGTTCATATTGATAGGATTTGAATTTTTTATAATAATATTCTCTTTATACTCCTTTGAAGCAAGGCTAAGTTCTCCCAAAATCACATCATTTGGTACATAAATCCCTTGTTCTTCATTGGCTTCAATTATTGGATGCCGTAAATCAATAAGCTCCAAAAAGTTCTCATTGTCTTGTGTTTTTACTATTTTTGGGCAAGAGTAATTATATTTTTTTGCTGTTTTTATATTTGAAACAGTTAAATCAACTTCTGCAATAAATTGAACTAACTCTTCTAAAAGTTGAGCAAATTTTTTCTCAAATTCAATAATTTTTTCTTTGAATACAAGTTTGTTTAACTCTATAATTTTTTGAAGATTATGCACATATTTATCAGAAATATCCTCTGTTAATTTACAAAATATTTTTACTGAGTTTGTTTGCATTTTTACAATAAAATCTTTGAACAAATATAATTCATCATCAACTATCAAATGGGAATTCATCAATTCATCTTTTATAAGATTGAATCTATTTTTTGTTAAAGTTATAAAAAATCCTTCTTTATCAAGCCTATTTATACTTACAAAATTTGAATCATCAGTTTTTAGATATGACAAAATATGATTTTTTAAAATCTCTAATTTTGAATATAAAATCTCATTTTGCACATTTAATTCATCAATTTGAGTATTTATTCCCTCACTTATCATATTTGAATCTACATCTTTTAACATAAATTTACCACTAACATTTAAGTCAAAAGTTGAATCAATAGATTGAATAAATAGCGTTAAATCAGCACTTGAACAAGGTGGAGTTATGAACTTATAGTTCTCCATAAATGTAACTACTTCTTTGATACTCAATAAAGAATCATATAAATAATTCAATTCAAAAGGGTGAAGCCTATTTAGTTTTATTCTTCTTGTAAGCCTTTCAATATCATAAATATTTGCTAATTCACTCTCAATTGGTGCGTGATAATCAAACAACTCTTTTGATAATGCAAATCTTCGTAATAACTCTTTGCTATCTTTTATAGGGTGAGATAATCTCTCTTTTAAAAGTCTTTTTCCCATAGCTGTTGAAGTGTTGTTTATAAGTTTTATTAAACTTGGATTGTGAGTTGTTTCTATTATATTTAACTGCTCAAGGGCATTATTCCCAAGATATATGTATCTGCTAATATCAAGCTTTTGAGGATGAGAGAGTTTTTGAACAATACTTGAATCATGACCTATTACAAAATCAATCAAAACAGCAAGGGCTTCGGTGCTTAATGGAACTCTTTCCATATCAAGATGTTCAATAGAAGTTAATAAAGACTCTATATTAAATACATTTTTAAAAAGTTCATTTTGATATGTGATTTTTGGTCTAAAATTTCCAATATGAAAAGTTTTTGAAGACAACTCCAAATAATCAATAACTTCCTTTTCATTTATATTTTTGTCTGCAAAACTCAAAATTATCTCATTTGTTTTGTGCATATTCATATAATTAAAAACTTCATCTAAAGCAAAAAATTTATCTTCACTTGTTCCATGAACTTCATTGTAATAACACTTCCCAGTTGTTACATCAATGGCACTATATCCAACTAAATAAATTCCTTTTATCTGCTCTATTAAAAGGGAAGTTATGTTGTTCTCATCTTGTGAAATTACAAAATCAAAATTTGTTCCAGGACTTATAACCGTATCCAAATATCTAGTTACATTTGGTGGAATTCCCTTTTGTTTGATTAAAACTACTGTATATTTTTGCTCAGATATTATTCTTGAAAGGTGTTTTTCTAGTGAAATAGCAGGAACTCCAGCCATTATTGGATTTTCTCTTGAGTTTTCCAAAATAGCCTTATTTTTTCTGGTTAATTGGATATTTAAAAGCTCTGCAATCTCTTTTGCTTTTCCTATTTTTTCTTCATCATTATTTACTTCATAAACTTCAAAAAAAGTCCCTATTCCCATCAATACTACTGTATTTGCACCATATTTTGACTCAAATAAAGTTTGTAATTTAAAATAAGTTGTTGTTAATAACTCACCTTTTTCATTTAATAATGAAGCAACTTCTTCTCTCACCTTTTTCTAACTCCAGTCCAATCTCGTATTAAATTTCTCTGCTCTTTTGTAAGTTCTGCCTCTTTGTGAAGCCAAATATAACTTTGCAAAGGCATTGCTGCATATACTGTTCTATAAATATCTTTTAAATGCTCACTTTTTTCTTCTTTTGTATATTTTTCCCAAAGTGAAAAATTCAAAGCCATTTTACCATCTTTAATATGATTTGAAATAACCCAAGAGAAAGGTGCAATGTTTGAATACCAAGGATATTTTGTCTCATTTGAATGGCAATCATAACAAGCTGTTCTAAAAATATTCATCACTTTTTCATCGGCTTTTATTTCCAAATTTTTATCCGCAATTTCATTTGTCTTATCTGTTTGAATAAACTGCATAAGCACAAATAAACCCAAAAATATTATTAATGTTCTTTTCATTTTTTTATCCACATATTAAATCATAAGGTCTCTGTAAATCTTCAACAAACAAAGGAATACTCATATTTCTTCCATATCTTTTGAACTCTTTTTTATCAAAATAAACCAAAATTGTAGGTATAGAAAAAACCATAAATTGTGCTGTAAGTTCCAAAGATTCATCGGTTTTTATTTCACAAAGTTTTATTTTTGGAAAATTCTCTTTTACAACTTCTTCTATTTTTGGTTTTAAAACTTTACAAACTGAGCAGTTTTCACCAGAAAAATAGATTAAAACTGCTTCATTTGTTTCAATAATTTCATTTAATTTTTGTTGTGTTTGAATGGTCTTCAATCTCTTCCTCTAATTCATCACCTACACATTTTATAGGGTCATTTTTATGAATATTTACTTGATAAGCTTTCTCTCTAAAAATATCCTCTTTACTCAAAGATATTCCCTTCATATGAGATAAAGGGAAAGCAAAAGCTACACCTTTTCCTGTTGTTGTTATGTGTAAGGTATGAATAACAGATTTTATTACACCATTTACTAAGTGTTGAGGCAATAAAAAAAGTAATAAAACATCTTTAGCTTCAAAGGTTGTTCTATAAAAATTTGCCATTCCATCAAGTCCCATTCCATCAGCATTTAAAACAGTAACACCAGAAGCACCTGCTTTATGTGCTGCTTGAATAGCCTCAGTTCTTTTATCAGCAGGTACTATTATAACAACTGCACTAAATTGTAAAGGTAAAGAGTGTCTAATAGATGAACCATCAATATTAACTGTAGCTAAATCCATATTTTCAACATCAGCAAGAGCATCTTTTAATAAATCCTCTTTCTCTATTTGAGTATTTGATTTAACTCCAAGTTTTTCAATTATTACCCCATAAAGCATAACTGTAATCATAGGGAAAAGTGAAGCAAATGCTATAAGACCAAATCCATCAATCAAAGGACTTCTTCCCTCAATATTTGTAGCAAGTCCTATTCCAAGAGCTGCAACAAGAGGTACTGTAACTGTTGAAGTTGTAACTCCACCACTATCATAGGCTATTGCAATTATATATTTTGGAGCAATAGATGTAAGTGCAATAACTACTATATATCCAACAATTATATAATAATGAATATGACCTCCATCAACTATTCTATAAGACCCTAAAGCAATACCAATAGCCACACCAACAGCCACAAATAATCTTAAAGCAAAATCATTTATTTTTCCATCACTAATCTCTTTTGCTTTTTTTGCTATTGCCATAAGTGCTGGTTCTGCCATTGTTGTTGAAAAACCAATAGCAAAGGCAAAGGCATAAATCATTAAAACCGACTGATTTTTTGTAAGTTGATAAGCCATTGTTTCACCAAGTGAAAATAGTCCCATCTCAAGACCCAACATAAAAGCATATAAACCAATAATTACAAGTAAAAATCCTAAAAATACCACTTTTAAATTAGCTATTGGCTTTTTCAAAACTCCATATTGAAAAAATAGTATTATAAGTAATATTGGAACAACATCTTTTATTACAGAGGTAAAACCTATTATTATACTTTTTATTGTTATCTCTGTTGGTACAGAAACAGTAGCTTCAATTACCACATTGGCAATATCTTTTGCATCAACCAAACCATAAACCACAACACCATAAATTTGTACAAATATCATAGGAGTTAATGAAGCAAAAGCAATAAGACCAAATCCATCAATAACAGGATTTCTACCCTTTATTGAAGAGGCTAAACCAATTCCAAGTGCAGCAACCAAAGGTACAGTAACAGTAGAAGTTGTAACTCCTCCTAAATCGTATGCCAAACCAATTATCTCTTGAGGTGCAAAAAAAGTAACCCCAACAACCAATATATATCCAACTATGATGTAATAATGGATAGGATGACCTTTTATAATCCTATAAACTCCAAGTAAAATAGCAAATCCAACAGAAAAAGCAACAACAAATCTCAAAACTGTTGCATCAATTCTTCCACTTGATATAGAAGCTGCCTTATCTGCAATAACTGCCAAAGCAGGTTCAGCTATGGTTGTTCCAAAACCTATTAGAAAACCAAAAATCAATATCCATTTTGTAGAACCAGATTTTGCAAAATCCCTTGCCAATCCTTCTCCCACAGGAAATATTCCTATTTCAAGACCTTGTAAAAAGATAGCTAATCCAACACCAACTATACCTAAACCAATAGCTGTTCCAACCCAACCTTCAGGAACACTTTGGATAATTGCTAACTGAAAAAATAGTATTACAATTATTATTGGTAACAAATCCCGAAAGGACTCTTTTAACAATTTTAAGAAGAAATTAAATTGCATCATCTTTTATCCTATTTACATAATTTGAGAATTCTCTTAAATCAAAATCTTTTCCTACAACAACCAAAACATCTCCCTCATCAATTTTATGGTTAATACCTTTTGTATTAAAAATAAATTTATCCCCTAACTCTTTATCCATTATTCCAATTAACAAAATATTAAACTCTTTGTGAATATTCATATCTTTGAGAAACATATCTTTTAATAAAGAATTCTCCCCAATATAAATTTCTGAAATATTCAAATCTGATTTACTAAATAGTATCTCATCAAGAACTTTTAACATCAAAGGTTTTGACAAATATCTATATATTCTAAAAGCTGCCAATTCATTTGGATTTAAAACTTTTGTTGCACCTGCTATTTGTAGTTTTTTCGCTTCTGATTTAGTCTTAGATATTGTAATAATTTTTAACTTTTTATTTAGATTTCTAACAGATAAAGTAACAAATAGATTGTTTTTTTCACTATTTGTTACACAAAAAAATGAATCAACATCTGTTTGTATTCCTAATTCCAAAAGTTCACTATCATTTAATAAATCCGATTGAAAAGTATTAAAACCATCATTTATAGCTTTTTGAATCAACTCTTCTTCAAAATCTACAACAACTATTTCATAACCCTTTTCAAAAAGCAAATGGGCAATTTTTGAACCTAGAGTTGTATATCCATAAACGATAACTTTTTTATTCATAATTATTTCTTTCTAAAATATTTTATTTAAAAAATCCATTTTTAAATCTTTTAGTGATTGTTTATACCCTATTACAATTAAAATATCTTTCTCTTTTAAGTTATATTGGATATTAATAGGATTAAATATAAATTCATTATTATTTTCTCTATTAATTACACCTATAAGTGTCAAATTATAATCTTCAAAATTTATTTTACTTATATCTTTGTCGATTACACTCATTCCTTCAACTATCTCTATCTCGTCAACTTCTGCTGACATATCCTCTTCGAGTAATATCCCATCAACTGCTTCAAATGCAACGGGTTGCCCTATATATTCACTTGCAACATAGGCACTTATTTGATTGGAATTTATTATAAAATCTGCCCCAGCTAATTTCAATTTATTTTCAACTTCACTCTCATTTACCAAAGTTAATATTTGTAAATTTGAGTCTAACATTCTAGCACCAAGAACAATAGAAAGATTTGTTGCATCATCAATACTTGTAGCTATAATAGTTGTAACATTTTTTCCTACACCCACTCTTTTCAGAAAATCAATATCTGTAGCATCACCTTTTATAACTAACAAATTATTGTTTTTGGCTTTTAGTATTTTATTATCATCATTGTCTATAACTAATATCTTTTTATTTTGCTTTAATAATTCATCTATAAGATATTTTGCCATTGTTGAATACCCACAAATTACTATATAATCTTTTAATTTCTGAACTTGATTCTCAACTCTTGATTGTTTTATCAATTCCATTCTCTCAACCAAACTTGTTGTAACGATTGAAGTACTAAAAGCTATTACCAAAATTCCATTTATTATCAAAACGGCGGTTACAAATTTTCCTTCTATAGTTACAGGAACTATATCTCCATATCCAACAGTAGAAACTGTTATAACAGCCCAATAAACCGCATCAAAATATGAAGTAACTTTTTCATTAATTCCTGTTCCTTCATATACAAACATAATAGTAGAGCCAAAGAAAATAACTATTACAGTTAAAAGGAAAAGAGTAAATAATTCAAATTTTCTTTCTGTAAAAACATGGGCAAACTCTTTCAAAGAGTTTGCATATCTTAATATTTTGAAAAGTCTAAAAAGTAAAAAAATTCTTAAAACTCTAAGAGGTCTATAAGCTGGTAAAATTGCAAGTAAATCTATAATAGAAGATGGAGATAATACAAACTCCATCTTCTCTTTAAAAGCCTTTTTTATAGATACTAAACTTTTGTAATCCTTACCAAAAAAAAGAGCTTCTTCATAATCTTTTATAATGATTTTCCTAAAATCATTATAGACCCAAAACCTAGATAACCACTCAATAATAAAAATCCCCACTGCAAAATATTCATATTCTATTAATGCATCAATTTTTACATGATTTACTTCATATATCAAAATTGCAATAGTACTTAAAACCAAAAAGATCATAAAAAAATCGAAATATTTTTTATATTTATAATGGCTATTATCTAAAATATTTTTAACAAATACTTTTGTATTTGTATAATTACTTGAATTATCTAAGAAATATGAGAATTTAACTAAGTTATTTTTCATAGAAGATGAGTAGGAAAGACCCTACTCTATTTAAACTTGATGTTCAAATTTTTTAGCTAATCTCTCTTTTTGAGAAAGATAAGAATTAACTGAACCTAAATAAGCTTTTGCAGTAGCAAGCATTGTATCAATACTTAAACCATGACCTACAAAAGAAGGAGAATTAGCATCAAAAGTAACTCTTGTTGTAACTTTTGCAAGTGCATCTTTCCCTTCTGTTACAGAGATTACTTTATAATCATTTAATTCACCTGTAATTCCAGTTAATCTATCTATTGTTTTAAAAATAGCATCCATTGTACCATCACCAATAGCCGCATCTCTTAAAATCTCATCATTATGTTTGATTGTAACTGCAGCCATTGGCATACCGTTTGAGCAATCACTAATTTGTAATCCTATTAACTCATAAGTTTTATCGTGATTTAAAGACTCATCTGTAATTAACATTCTTATATCATCATCTGTAACTTCTTTTTTCTTATCAGCCAAGATTTTGAATCTCTCAAACGCTGAATTTAACTCTTCATCACTTACTTTATCAAATCCTAAATGAACAATTTTATCTCTAAATGCAGCACGACCAGAGTGTTTCCCTAAAATTAAAGTACTATCTTTATATACTCCAACATCTTCTGGTTTCATAATTTCATAAGTCTCTTGATGTTTTAAAACACCATCTTGATGAATTCCACTTTCGTGTGCAAAAGCATTCTTACCAACAATAGCTTTATTTTGTTGTGGTTCAACACCTGTAATTGTTGCTACTAATCTTGAAGTTGCGTATAACTCTGGGGTATTAATAGTCGTATATAAATCTCCAAAAGCATCTTTTCTAGTTTTTATAGCCATAACAGCCTCTTCTAAAGCTGAATTTCCAGCTCTCTCACCTAAACCGTTGATTGTAACTTCAATTTGTCTAGCACCATTTAATACTGCAGCTAATGTATTTGCAGTTGCTAATCCTAAATCGTTGTGATTGTGAACAGAGATAATTGCCCTATCATTTGCATAATCAGTTAATTCTCTAATCATAGCCCCTAATTCATTAGGTAATCTGTACCCAACAGTATCAGGTAAATTAATAGTTCTAGCCCCTGCACCTATAACTGCATCCATCATCTCTTTCATAAATGAAATTTCACTTCTTCCAGCATCTTCAAATGAAAACTCTACATCATCAACAAAAGTTCTAGCATACTCAACCGCATGAATTGCTCTTTTAATAACTTCATCTGGAGCCATTTTTAATTTATATTTCATATGAATAGGACTTGTAGCTATAAATGTATGAATTCTATGTTTTGGTGCTTTGCAAACAGCTAAACCAGATTGTTTAATATCATTTTCAACAGCTCTACTTAAAGAACAAATTGATGAATTTTTAACAACTTCTGCTATTCTACTTACCGCATCAAAATCCCCTGGACTTGCAGCTGCAAATCCAGCTTCAATTACATCTACACCTAATTTTTCTAATTGTAAAGCAACTTTTATTTTCTCTTCAGTGTTCATAGAACACCCAGGACTTTGTTCACCATCTCTTAATGTTGTATCAAATACTATAATTTTATTTTTATTCATTGTTTACCCTTTAAAATGTTAATTATTATATCTTTTTTTATATAAAAAAGAAAAAACTATTTTTGATTTAATTTGTCTAAATATACGATTAATACGAAGTTTTAGAGAGAAAAAGAAAGCAGAAGAAGAGAGTTTACACTTTTGATGAAATGGCTTTTAGAAAAATCAAAGATTTTCATTATACTCTCCTTTTTATTTTTGTATTGACAAAGTATAATTAATAAATTTATATTTGTCAATACAATTTTACAATTTTTTATTAAATTTCATAATCATTTTTTATTGGCATAACAATAGTAAAACAAGCACCTAGCTCTTTATTTTTAACAAAAATTTTACCTTCCATATTATTTTCAATAATTGTTTTTGACATATAAAGACCTATTCCTGTACCTTTTCCTTCCTCTTTTGTTGTAAAGTAAGGTTCAAAAATTTTGTCAATTATAGAATCAGGTATTCCTCCTGCATTATCTTCTATTTCTAAAATAAACTCTTCACCTCTTACATAAGATGAAACTTCAATTTTTGGAGTCTCTATTTTTTGCTCAATTAGTGCATCTTTTGCATTATTGATTATATTTAATAAAACTTGTGAGAACTCATTTGGGAAACCATATAAAACTACAGATTCAGAATCAATATTTTTCACTAATTCTATTTGATGATGGTCTAAAGTAGATTCTATTAAATACATTGTGTCATTAATATTATCATTAATTACAAATTTTTCTTTTTGTTTATTTGGTTTAAAGAAATTTCTAAAATCATCTATTGTTTTAGACATAGCTTTTGTCAATGAATTTGCTTTATTTATAGATCTATCCATAAATTCATCATTTAATTCATCCATCTCATAAGAGAATTTTATATTTTGCAATACTAAACCTAAAGCATTTAGAGGTTGTCTCCATTGGTGGGCAATATTTCCTATCATCTCTCCCATAGCTGCAAGTTTTGATTGTTGGATTAAAATTTGTTCTTGTGATCTTTGTTTTGCTATCTCATCTTTAACTCTATTTTCTAGTGTTTCATTTAATTCTTTCTCTTCTTGAATTAATTTTTGTATTTTTTGTGCCATAGTATTGAAAGATTCTTCAAGTTTACCTACTTCATCATTTGAAGTTACAGTAATCCTATAATCCAAATTATTTTTAGCAAAATTTTCAGTTCCAAGTAATAAATTTTCTATTTTTTTACTTATGTAATTTGACATCCATAGTGCAATTGTAATAACTAAAACTATCATAACAAAAGTTACTATTGATAACTCATTTAATAAATTTCCTATAAATGTATCTATCTGGCTTTTATTACTTTGTAAACTATCATTCATAGTTTTAGTTTGTGTTACTAGTAATTTATCTACATTTTTTTTAGTTTCATTTGCAGCGGCATGAAATTCATCAACATTCGCACCAATAGTTACAAAACCGAATCCTCTTTTACTATTTTTATATTTACCAGTATAATAAGGAATTGCTGCAGCTGTAGTCAATTTCCATACACCACTCCATAAAATAACAAACGAACCATATCCACCATTTTGTGTTAATTGCATCCAACCTTCACACTGAGGTGCAGAATTCAAATATCTACAATCAAGTCCTAAAAGTCCCTCTTTTACTTGACTCATATCAAGTTTTTTCTTAATATTTTGTTCTTTAAATATAGGATAAGTTTGTAAAAAACTATTTATATCTTGATTTGATTCTTTATAATCTTTTGCAACATCTGCACTAAGCCATGGTTTTGCTAATTCTCCTGTGTTTTTATCGTAACCAACTATGAAATAATCCCTTGCATGAGAAATACTTTTACCTTCATAATCCCACATAAAAGCATAATTTCCACTACTTGCATCTGAAATATCTTGTTTTGAATCAATTCCTGTTGGATCAAATGTATCTGTAAATTGCATAATATGTTTATGATCTAATGCCAAAGAGATATAACCTACTTTTTCAGCTCCCTTATAATAAGGTGTTATAAATCTAACTATTCCCTCAAACTCTTTCCCAACAGGGTTTTCTTTTCCTGCATAAGCATATTTCTCAGGTTCAAAAGGAACTTTAAATTTATCCATATTTTTTTGATTAAATGGACCAATTAGTTTTGAACCAATATACTCTCCAATAACATCAGAAACATATATTTCACCTTTTTTTAACTCTTTAATTTCATTAAAATATTTTTCTGAATTTATATATGTATTTTTTTTGTCAGATATATTTTTTAAATCTTTATTAATTTGTGAAACTTTATATTTTTCATTACCATTCAAATCAAAAAATACAACTTCTTTGTATATTGGAATATTTTTTCTTTTAAAATCTATAGGGTCTATATAATTGAACTCTTTTTCATTATCTTTTAAACTAGCTCTTTTTACATCTCTTTCTGGTCTTTCTAACTTATCTTTAGGAATCCATTTATCCAATTTACTATCATAAGAGTATTCACTATGAACAACGATATCTTTAGATTTAGAATCATAAAAATTTTGTAAAACATCTTGATTTAAATTTAGAGTAGATAAAAATGTTATATCCCTATCTCTTTCATATAAAAAATTTGCTACATTCGTTGCAAGTTCATTTGATAATTTCTCTAAAGATATTTGAGATTTTTTATCAAGCATTGTAATACTATCGCCTATTGCTTTTTGTGCTGTTGTTTCTATAATTTGCTTATTCTCTACAAAAAGTTGTTTTGTAGTAGAAGCAAAATACTCTTCAAGTTTAACAACACCCATATATGCAATATAAGATAAAATCAAAAGAGGTATAATTTTGATGAAGACAAACAAAATAACCAATTTGAACTTAATACTTAAACTTTTCATTTTTATTCCTCTTTTGTTGATAATTTTAGAATTTTATTTAGATATTGAATTAACTGTTCATCTTCAGTTGATTCTATTAAATCCTTTGCAATTTTATTTATTTGCCCTAATTTTTCTTCATTTGTGTCAGTAAAAACGAAGATACCTTTATTTCTATACTCAAAATACTTATAACTTACATAAAACTCTCTTTTTATACACTCTTCACTACCCATTTTATGAATTTTTACTAAATGCTTTTTATTTGTATTTTGCATAATATAATCAATCCAATTTAAATTGGTTTCAACACCTATTAACTTAATAAAAGTATTAACATCTGACTCATCTTCTTTAAAGGATTTAGAGTCATCATATCCCAATAGATTTAAAAACTTTTTATTTGCATATTCTATTTTTTCAGAATTCATAACAAACATAAATGTTGGGTTACTATCTAAAATAAATTGAATATAATCCTCATAAGTTTTAGATTTAATTTGTAGCTTAAGACTTTTTTGAATAACAGCTAAAATCTCTTTTAAATTTAATGGTTTAACAATATATTTATCTATACCTAAATCTATAGCTCTTATTAAGAACTCACCATCACTATATGCTGTTGTTACAGCTATTGGGATATTGCAATTAATTTTTAATATCTCTTCAGCCATTTCCAAACCATTCATAACAGGCATTTGAATATCTGTAATTACCATATCAGGATTATGTTGTTTAAAAAGTTCTAATCCCTCTTTCCCATTTTTAGCAACTAATAACTCTTTTACATATTTCTTTAGAAAAAATGATATCTCTTCCATTGTTGAAACATCATCTTCAACATATAAAATTGTAATATCTTTAAATATCTCTTTATTAATCTTACTCACTCTTATCCTTATACAGCTCTTTAATAGCTAGAAATTCATCTAAATTTTCTAATAATAAATTTACTAATTTTGGATCAAAATGTTTACCACTTTCATCTTTTAGTAATTGAAGTATATTTTCCAATGGCCAAGGTTCTTTATAACATCTTCTACTTCCTAGTGCATCAAAAACATCAACAATAGCAGTAATTCTTCCAAAAATATGTATATCATCACCTTTTAAACCTTGAGGATAACCACTTCCATCCCATTTTTCATGGTGTGTATAGGATACTATTGAAGCTGCTTTTAATATAGGTCTATTTGAAGAGTTTAAAATGTCATATCCCAGCTTTGTATGGGTTTTCATAATTTCCCACTCATCTTCATTTAATTTACCAGGTTTATTTAAAATATAATCAGGGATTCCAACTTTTCCTATATCATGCATTGGAGAAGCTATAAATAACATCTCAACATCTTCTTTTGGTAAATTTGCTTTTTTTGCTAAAAGTCTAGAATATTCAGCAACTCTTTTTACATGATTTCCAGTCTCTTCACTTCTGCTCTCTCCAATTTCACCAAGCTTGTATATAAGTTCCCTTTGAGTATCTTCTATTTCATTGTGTAAATTTTCTATTTCAGTAATATCATGTCTTATTCCTAGATATTCAACAACATTCCCATCTCTATCTTTTAATGGATATACAGTTAAAAAACAGTGAAAAATCTCTCCTGATTTTGTCATATTAGAAACTTTACCTTTCCAAACTTTTCCAGAGAAAATCTCATCTTGTCTTCTTCTAAATTCGATATCAGTCACATTATAATGTTTCAAAATAGCATAAGATTTACCTATTAAATCCTCTTTTGTATAACCACTAATATTATAAAAAGCCTCATTTGCATAGGTTATATTTCTATCTAAGTCAACTCTCAAAATAATATTACTCTCGTCAATGGCATCTTTATAAGCATTTAGAATTCTAATTGACTCATCTAAATCTACCTCATTTTGTTGGGTTTGATTTTTAAAATACTCTTTTGTAATTTCTAAATCTGTTATATCATTAGACATAGATATAAACTCAACAATCTCTCCATCTAAATTCAAAATAGGTTTAATTATTATATCTATGAAGTAAGAATCACCTTCTTTTGATATGTTTTTTAATCTACCTTTCCAGCTCTCTTTTTTATTTTTTATAGTCTCCCACATCTCTTCAAAAATTTTTTTATCATTATCTTTGTGATTAACTATACTGTGAGATTTGCCTATTAATTCATCTTTTGTATATCCAGAAATTAACTCAAATGGTTCATTAACATATATTATCAAACCATTTGAATCTGTTTTAGAGATAATTGAACGCTCATCAACAATATCTTTATATTGTTTAAGAGTATTAAACATCTCTTTATTTTCTTTTTCTAAATTTATATTTTTAGCTATTCCTACCATTGTTTCAATTAAAAAACTAATATCTAAAGGCTTTGTCAAATAGTTACTAATATTTAGCTTTATGGCTTTAAAAAGATAATCTGTATCATTAAAAGCTGTTATCAAAATAACAGGAACAGAAGGATTGAGTTTTTTTATTGTTTCACACATACTAATACCATCCATTATTGGCATTTGAATATCTGAAATTATCAAATCAGGATTATGTTTTTTGAATAACTCTACACCCTCTTCACCATTTTTACCAACATAAAGTTTTTGTACTTTATTTGATAAAAAATACTCTAGTTCATCTCGTGTATTATTATCATCTTCAACATATAAAACCGTAATTGTCTTTAAGTATTTTAAAAATTCAGCTTTACTCATTTTGTTCCTTTTGAATAAACAAAATTATACAAATCAATAATTTTATTTTATTGAATTATTATAACCAAAAAATTAGAAAATAATGGTAAATTTTAGAAATATAATTTATGCAGATATTAAAAAGTAGCAAAGCTAAAGGCTTCGTTATAATTTAACTAGCCTTTAGTTATTAAAAATAATTTTTAATTGTTGTTTTGGTCATTATTATTTTGAACTGTTTGTTCATTTTCAACTATAGCTTCAGAGTGTAAATCTTCATCTTCAAAAACTTTTCCACCATTTTCTTTGATAATTTCTCTAACTCTCTCCCCTGTAATTACTTCAATATCAAGTAACTCGGCAGTCATTTGTTCAATTGCAGAGCTATTATCTCTTAAAGATTGAAGAACAACTTGGTATCTTTCATTTAATACACTTTTAACATGGTCATCTAAATCTTTTGCCATTGCATCAGAGAAATCTTTTTGTGTTTGTCCACCTAAAAATTGATTTGTTCTTTTTTCAAGTACCATCAATCCAGCAATATCACTCATACCATAAATAGTTGCCATTGATTTGATAATTCCAGTTGCCCTTTCTAAGTCATTTCCAGCACCTGTACTTATCTCCCCTAAAAATACATCTTCAGCAGCCCTTCCACCTAAAAGTACATCAACTTCAGCAATTAACTCATGTTTTTGCATCAAGTATTTATTCTCTTCAGGAGTATTTAGTGTATATCCAAGTGCAGCTAAACCTCTTGGAACTATAGATACTTTATTTACTCTATTTGCACCTTTTGTAATTTCTGCAATTAAAGCATGTCCTGATTCATGGTAAGCTACGATTTTTCTCTCTTTTGGAGATATTCTTCTTGATTTTTTCTCTAAACCTGCAATTTGTCTCTCAACTGCTTCTTTAAAATCGCTAGGCTCTACTTCATTTTTATTTGCTCGACCAGCTAAAAGTGCTGCCTCGTTTATGATATTTGCCAAATCAGCCCCCGCAAGTCCAGCTGTCATTTTTGCTATCTCTTTTAAATCTACATTTTTTGCTAATTTTACATCTTTGATATGTACATTTAAGATTTCAATTCTTCCCTCATAATCAGGCTTATCAACTAAAACTTGTCTATCAAATCTTCCTGGTCTAAGAAGTGCAGGGTCAAGAACTTCTGGTCTATTAGTTGCAGCCAAAACGATAACAGGTGCTGATTCAGTTGAGAATCCATCCATCTCAGCTAAAAGCTGATTTAATGTTTGTTCTCTCTCATCATTTCCACCCATTGGACCACCACTTGCTCTACTTTTACCAATAGCATCAATCTCATCAATAAATATAATTGCAGGTGCAACTTTTTTTGCTTGTTCAAATAAATCTCGAACCCTTGATGCTCCAACTCCAACAAACATCTCAATAAATGCTGAACCTGAAACTGATAAAAACTGAACATCAGCCTCACCAGCAACTGCTTTAGCTAATAATGTTTTACCTGTACCTGGAGGACCTACAAGTAATACACCTTTTGGAATTTGAGCTCCAAGTCTTACATATCTATCTGGTGCTTTAAGAAAATCAACTACCTCTTGAACTTCCTCTTTAGCCTCTTTATTTCCAGCCATATCATCAAATTTTACATTTGGTTTCTCAGAATTTATCATCTTTTTTGAACTTCCAATTCCAAGAATTCCTCCACTTCCACCACCCATAGATTTTTGCATTCTTTTTGCAATAAACATCCAAATAGCAAAGAAAATAAATATTGGTAAAACCCAACCAAATAAAATATCAGCTAAGATATTTTCTTCATTAATTCCACCATAAGCAATTCCATTTTTTTCCAATTCTGGAATTAGTGTATCATCAGGTATAACTCTTCTAGCTGTAAAAGTCGTAACTCCACCTGTATCAGATTTTGAAATAGCTCTAACTTGTGTATTTCCTATTCCCACATAATCAATTTTACCCGTTGAAATTAACTTTTTTAAATCAGAATAAGCTACTGTTTTGCTTGAAGAACTACCAAAAGGTTGAACAGTTCCAGCTTGACTCTGTTCTTCTGGAAAAACTGCTTTGAAAGCAAAAATTGTAACTATTGAAAATATTACAAAAATTAATAATGGATTATTACTAAAAAAGTTATTACCACCATTATTATCACTCTTTTTTGACATAATTAAAATTCTCCTTTATTTTTGAAAACAACTGTCATCCACTCATTTTTATGGATTAATTTTAGTTGTTCTAAATCACTAAATTTACTCAAAACTCTATTTATATGTTTGTCTAAAATTCCAGAAATTATTAATATTCCATCTTTATTTAAACATTTTTTTAAATCATTTGAAATCATTACTAAAACATCAGCAACAATATTTGCAATAACTACATCATATTTTTTTTCAGTTTTATTGCAAGAGCCAACCCAAAAATCATTAAATGTTGCATTATTTAACTCAAAATTTGATTTAGTATCTGTAATACAAACTTCATCTGTGTCACAAATATCAACAACACATCCTTTTTTTGCAGCTGCTATTGCTAATATTCCACTTCCAGTACCCACATCTAAAACTGTTCTATTCTCTTCCACAAACTCATCTATTGCTTCAACACAAGAAGATGTAGTTTCATGGTGACCTGAACCAAAAGATAACGCAGGATCAATAATAATATCTATTTTTCCTTCTTTTTTATCCTCCCAAGATGGTCTTATAAAAAAGCTACCTATTTCAACAGATTTTACTGATTTTTGATACTCTTTAATCCAATCAATATTCTCTTTCTTTTCATATCCAATTTCACAACTCACACCCAAAGCTTTTGCGTATGATTCTACCCCAAATTGAACATCACTTAAATCATCTTCACTTCTAATAATTAATGTATCATCTAATTCTTCAATTGCATCATCAACTAAAGAAGATAATAAATCTAAAAAAAGTTCATATTGGGAAGATGGTTTGATTGTTAATTCATAATAATATTCAGACAAAAAATTTCCTTTATTTTTTTATACATGTGTTTCACATATATGGAAATATTTTATCCAAATAATTTTTCAAATCTACTAAAAGAAGTTTTCTATCATATCTCTCATAACATCTATGTCAGAAATACCATTTATAATATCTCTAAATTCATTGGCTCCTGTGTAGCCTTTTGAATAAGAATGCAAAAGTTTTCTAAATATTATTGCTCCAAATGGACCATGATATTTTATCATCAAATCATAATGTTCTAAAATTATCTCTTTTTTCATCTCATTTGAAATGTTTTCAACACCATGTTTGATTTGATAAAACACCCATGGTTTACCAATAGCACCTCGTCCAATCATTACTCCATTGGCATTTGTATATGCTAAAACCTCTTTAGCTTTATCATAATCTTTAATATCTCCATTTGCAATAACAGGTATTGAAATAGCTTCTTTCATCTGTTTTATTGCATCATAATCAACGGGAGCTTTATATTTTCCAGCTCTTGTTCTTCCATGCACAGAGACAAAATCGACTCCACAAGCTTCAACTGCTTTTCCTATTTCAACTGGAATTTTCTCATTTACTCCAAGTCTTACTTTTGCACTTGTATATTGTTTTTTTGAGTATTTTTTGATTGTTGAAAGTATCTCTTCAAGCTTTTTTAAATCTCCCAAAAGATTTGAGCCAGAACCATGATTAAACACTTTTGGTGCAGGACAACCACAGTTCAAGTCAATACCATCTATTCCTTCAACATCATTTAAAATCTCAACTGCATCTCTTACAAGTTCAGGTTTATTTCCAGCAATTTGAACAAAATAAGGGTCTTCACTAGGAGATTTTTCTACCATTTTTAAAGTTCTTGCAGATTTATAAACCAAAGCATTTGAAGAAATCATTTCAGATATTGTTAAATCTGCACCAAATTTTTTAACTACAGATCTAAAAGGTAAGTCTGTATATCCTGCAAGTGGTGCAAGCACCACTAAAGGTCTACTAAAATCTAATTTATTTTTCATTATTTATAAGATATCGCCTCTAAAGTGTAATTTTTACCAGCCTCTTTTAGTTCCAATAAGGCTTTAAAAGGTGCATATTCATTTTCAGGAGTTGTTGATAAAACATCTTTTATTTTTGTAATCATCTCATATTCAAATAAAACATGTAAATAAGCAGCCATTGCCTCTTCAATCTCTGAAGACAATTTTTCAAATAATCCAATAATTTGATCTGGTTTTAAAATAGATTCATATGTTTTTGCTAAGAAAATAAAATCTTCAGATTTAAAATCTAAATCTTTTACAATTTTCAAAATCTCTTCTGTAGCAAACCCAAACTCATTATTTGAAGCATCTTTTTGGAAAAGTTTTTTTGCTGATTCTTTATCTAAGACAACATTCTTATAAACCTTTTTAATAGTTGTCATAGATTTTTCTTCCAAAACTTTATTAAAAGCTACTTTTACAATATCATTCGAGTAATTTTCAGGTTTTTTCACAACATCAAGGGCAAAATCAACTTGTTCGTTTATTTTGTTTTTCAAATTTTGTTTTGCTAAATCTGAACTATCTGCTATTTTCAAAGATTTTTCAACACTGAATTTACCATTTTTTATGTCTTGAACTGTTGCAACAATTTTATTTAAATCTTCATCAGAAGATGAAAAAGAACCATCTTTTATTTGAAGGTTAAATTGATTTAAAATTGCAGATAAATTTTTAAACTCTTTTGTTTTAAATTTAGCTGTAATTGGTTTTTCTAATAAAATTGATTTTATCAACTGTATCATTGTTTCATGGTCTTTTTTTACACATCTATCTTTAAAAATATTTATTAAACCATAAAATAAAATATGCCCAATAGTTGCCACAAAAAGCAATGCAACAGGTAAAATAAACCAAACAGAAACAGGTAAAGAAATGCCTATATCTAATAATTCCAGTCTATAATCGCCCAACTCTAATGTAAAAACATATCCGTAAACTAACACCATTAAGATTACAGAAAAAACCACATATCTTTTAAATCCCATTTTTGTTCCTTTTAGATTCTAAACTTATTCGATTATACAAAAGATTAAATAAATTACTTATGATATGGATGATTATTTTGAATACACAAAGCCCTAAAAATTTGTTCAGTTAAAACAACATTCGCTACTTTATGTGCCATTGTCAAATCACTCAAAGAAATTATTTCATCACATTTATTCAAAAATTCCCTTTGAAAACCATAAGCTCCACCTATAAAAAAATTAATCTCGTTTTTTCCATCTATCATTTGAGAAAACTTAAAACTATCAACCCTTTTTCCTAAAACATCTAAAGCAATATTAAAACCTTTTAGTAATGGTTCATAAGCTTCACTATAAGATTGTTGAGCCTCTTTTTCACCTATTGTTTGGGCTTTTGCAATATTTTTGTTAAAAATATAAAAGACTTCAACTTTTGCATATTTTGAAGACATTTTAATAAACTCTTTTATTAAAACATCAAATTCATCTTTAGAAGGTTTTAAAATAGCATATATATTAATTTTCATAAATAGCACTACCTACCACATTAAATTTGATATTTCCTATCTTATCCTCAATTTTTACCCCACCAATAGCACAAACAGGGTGTTTAGAAATTTTCGCTAAATATGAAATTTTATCTCCCAAAATTGTTGAAACATCTTTTGTAGAACTATTTTTATAAGCTCCTAAACCTATCATATCAAGTTCTAAACCATTTGCTTCTAAAATCTCCATTTCATTGTGAGTTGAAAGTCCTAAAAGCTTGTTTTTTATTTTTGCACGAATTAATTTTGTAGCTATTTTTTTATCTTTATGAATTTTCAAGAAATCCTCTTGTCCAAGATGTAAACCATCTGCAAAGTCGATTAGTTCAATTTTATCATTTATAATAATTGGTATGTTTAGCTGTGATTTTAAATATAAAAGATTTGATTTTTGCTCTTCAAAAGATGAGATTTTATCTCTATATTGCATAATCTTTACATCTTTTTTTTTAGCTATTTTTATAAAATCATCTAAAGTTAAACTCTTTTTTGAAAGGGTTTCATAATCACAAAGAGCATATAAGTAGTTAAAAGCAGAAGGTTCAAAACCCAATGCTTTTTGTAAATTTGAAGTCATAACTAGCTAATTTTTTCTTCTTTGAACATTTTTAATAAATCTGCCAAAGTTTTTTTCATTTTTGTTCTATTTACAACCATATCAATAGAACCTTTTTCAAGTAAAAATTCTGCTCTTTGGAATCCTTCTGGTAAATCTGCACCAATAGTTTGTTTGATAACTCTTTGTCCAGCAAATCCGATTAAAGCTCCTGGTTCAGCCATAATAATATCACCTAAAAATGCAAAAGAAGCAGAAACTCCTCCCATTGTTGGGTCTGTTAAAACAGAAATATAAGGAAGTTTTGCATGGTCAAGTTTTTTTAGAGCTGCTGAAGTTTTTGCCATTTGCATTAAAGCAAAAGTAGATTCTTGCATTCTAGCACCACCTGAAGCCGAAACAATAATTAAAGGCTCTCTTTTTTCTAAAGCTCTATTAACAGCTCTTACGATTTTTTCACCTTCAACTGAACCTAAACTTCCACCCATATAAGCAAAATCAAAAACCACAAGTTGAACAGGCATTGATTCAATAGTACACTCACCACTTACAACAGAAGATGTTCTTCCTGTTTTTTTCAAAGCCTCTTCAATTCTTTTTTTATAAGAAGTTTTATCTACAAATTTTAAAGGGTCATTTGGTTTTAAATCAACATCAAATTCAACAAAACTATCTCTGTCACTTAAAATTTCTATTCTTCTTTTTGCACCAATTCTCATGTGAAAATTACATTTTGGGCAAACATTATCTTGATTCTCAACCTCTTTGTAAAACATCAAAGCATTACATTCTGGACATTTTACCCAGTGACTTGGTGCATCTTGTTTTGTTGGTTGCTCTTTTGATCTATCAAAAGATATTTTGCTAAATAGGTTTCTTAAATCCATCATAAATCCTTTTTATGGTTCCTATAAAAAGGAACCTTTTTCAAATTATCTACTTTTATCAGAATTTATAAAAAATCCTTAAAAGTAGTAAAAACTAAATGGCTTTGCGAACAAAGCCTAATAAACTTGGTGTTATTTTACCCTAAATTTTCAAATTTTTCTAATTCATCCAATTTTTCCCAAGGATAATCACTTTGTCCAACTTGTCCTCTTGATGCAACATCAGCATAAAGGAAAGTTGTTTTACTTGGCATATCTAAACCAAATTTTTTAGTAATCCATCTTGGAGTTAATGAGAAAGTTTCCATTACAAAAGCTGATAATTTATCATCATCAAATTTTGTATAAGTTCCCATTGTATCAACTGCAACTGAAGTTGGTTTTGCAACACCAATTGCATAAGATATTTGAACTATTGCTTTTTTAGCAAGTCCAGAAGCTACTATATGTTTTGCTATCCATCTTGCAGCATAAAGTCCACTTCTATCAACTTTTGTATAATCTTTTGAACTTTGAGCTCCACCACCAATTGGTGCGTATCCTCCAAATGAATCAACGATTAATTTTCTACCAGTTAATCCACTATCATGCAAAGAAGAGTGATTTACATATCTTCCTGTTGGATTAATATGAATAATTGTTGATTTTTTATCATACATATTTGTTGGAAGTCCTGCATCATCAATTAAACCTTGAATTAGCTCTCTAACTTCTTCTATTGGCATTCCTTCAACTGAAGGCGCACTTACAACAATAGTGTGAATTTTTTGAGGTTTACAATTTTCAAAATTCTCTTTTGTTCCATAATCAACTGTAACTTGAGTTTTAATATCAACTCCTAGTTTTTGATTGTGGTTTAAAGCATAATTGTAAACTTTATCACAAAGCATTCTTGCATAAGTAATTGCTGATGGCATAAAATCTGCCGTTTCACTTGAAGCAAAACCAAACATAATTCCTTGGTCACCAGCTCCAATTTCTCCATCTTCTTGATCAACACCTTGGTTAATATCTGGTGATTGTTGATTTAATAAAACTTGAACTTTTACATCATCTGGATGTAAACATTGTTCTTTTGTAAATGCTGATTTACCGTCATATCCGATTTTTGCTAAAGCATCTTTTACAAGTTTTTCATAATCTTCAAATGATAAATTTGCACTTGATTTTACTTCACCACCAATAACCACATGCTTTCCAGCAACAAAAACCTCAGAAGCTACCCTACTATCTTTATCTTCAATTATTAATCTATCAACGATTGAATCAGCAATAATATCTGCACATTTGTCTGGGTGTCCTGGGCTTACCACTTCACTTGTAAATAAGTATTGAGTCTTGTTTTCCATTTTTGTTTTCCATCCTTTTGTTTTCCAAAGACTAAAAAGTCTTGTTGTTTTCCATTCCTTCGTTTTCCATATTTGTTTTCCAACTATTAAATTAAGTTAAAAAATAATAAAAAATAAAAGTTTGAATTATCTTAATTATTGAATAAAATTATCAATAAAAAAGTGAGAAATTTTATCTGATTTTTTCTTTATAAGTGTGTAAAAGTAGAATTTTTATTCTACAGTTACACTTTTTGCAAGATTTCTTGGCATATCAACATCATTACCAAGTCTAATTGAAATTTCCATCGATAAAAGCTGTAAAGCCACTAACATCTCAAAAAATTCTAACATATAATGATCTGTTTCATTTATTTTTATAAAATCATCAGCAAGTTCAAAATCAAGTGGAGATATTGCACAAATTGTACTATCTCTTGCACTTAACTCTTCAACATTTGATTTAATTTTATCGTACAATAAATTTTGTGGCATAAGAGCTATTGTAAATAATTCTGGGTCAGCCAAAGCTATTGGTCCATGTTTCATCTCTCCTGCTGGATAACCTTCAGCGTGTAGATATGAAATCTCTTTTAATTTTAAAGCACCTTCCAATGCTAATGGATAAAATACATCTCTTCCTATAAAGAAAAATCCATGACCATGTAAATATCTTTTTGACAATCTTTTTGCTTTTTCATGAATTTTTCCATTAATTATCAAACTTCTTGGAACTTCTCTTAAAGCATGTAACTCTTTTTGTAAATTCTCAGAAGAGATAACATTTCTTAATTTTGCAAAATACAAAGACAACATCCATAAAACAACCGTTTGAGTTGAAAATGCTTTTGTAGAAGCAACACCTTTCTCAATTCCAGCTCTTGTTAAAATTTTATTATGAGCCGTTCTTGTCATAGAAGAGTTATCAACATTACAAATAACCAAAGTTCTAAGACCAGCTGATTTTGCCATTTTTAAAGCTTCCAAAGTATCTGCTGTTTCACCACTTTGACTAATAACAACAAAAAGCGTATTTTTTGTAAGTAATGGCTCTTTGTATCTAAATTCGCTTGCAATCTCTATACTACACTTGATTTTTGCAAATCTTTCAAATAGATAAGTTGATGTAAGTCCAGCATGATATGAAGTTCCACAAGCACAAATTTTTATTTCATCAATTCCATCTAAAATAGAATCTTCAATCTCATCAAAAACTATTCTATCATCTTTTAATCTTCCCAACATACAATCACTTACAACACTACTTTGTTCATAAATCTCTTTTTCCATAAAAAATCTAAAACCATTTTTTTGTGCGAATTGTTTTGATGTTGGTAGCGTTGACCATGAATAGTTGTTGCTAAAAAACTCTATTTTTTCAGCACTTGCAATTCCACCAACACCATCTTCTAAATATACAACTTCATTTGATAAACCAATTAATGGAGCATCTGAAGATGCAAATAAAACTTCATTCTCTTCATTTCCTTTTGCAATAATCAAAGGGCTTCCATGTTTAAAGAAAAATATTTTTTTAGGCTCTGCTTTTGTGAATAATAATATAGAAAATGCACCCTCTAATCTTAAAATTGTACTTTTAAAAGCTGTTACACTATCTTGTGATTGGTTATAGAAATTTTCAAAAAGATGCACAATAACTTCCGTATCAGTTTGAGATACAAATTTGTGTCCTTTTAGTGTTAATTCCTCTTTTAACTCTTTATAATTTTCGATAATTCCATTATGAACAACATAAGAGTATTCTCCTAAATGTGGGTGAGCATTTAACTCTGTTGGTTGTCCATGTGTTGCCCATCTTGTGTGACCAATTCCCAATTCATAACCACTACTTGCAGAACTGTTTACTTTTTCTTCTAAATTTTTTAGTTTTCCAACAGCTTTAAAAACATCAACTTTTTCATTTTTTAAAACTGCAATTCCTGCACTATCATAACCTCTATATTCAAGCTCTTTTAAACCATCTAATAAAATTTTTGTAGTGTCATTTTTACCAATATATCCAACAATTCCACACATAATAAAGTACCTTTTTGGGAAATTTTTAATAATTATATTTAATGGATTCTAAATAATCCCTTTTCTAATCAATAACGAATTTTTAATAAATTTTGTGAATTTTTTGTATAAAAAACTCACATATTTAATATTTTTATAAATTCATTGTGAATTTTTCTGTTTGTTGCCACAATATATTTGTCTTCAAATAAAGTATACTCTTCACCTTTTATATTTGAAATAGTTCCACCAGCTTCAGTTAATATCAAAATTCCAGCACTAACATCCCAAGCTTTTAGATTCATCTCATAATATCCCTCATAAACTCCCTTTGCAACATAACACAAATCAAGTGAAGCAGAGCCAAATCTTCTTATATCTTGACATCTTGGTAATACATCTTTGATTTTTTTTAGAACATCATTTAAATCATCTTCGCAACTTCCACTTGTATATGGAAAACCTGTTGAAATAAGTGCTTTTTGAAAATCATCTTCTTGACTAACACTTATTTTTGAACCATTACAAAAAGCACCCTCACCTAATTTTGCCTCATAAAGTTCATTTAAAATTGGATTATAAACAATACCTATAAAAGGTTTTTTATCTTTATAAACTCCCACAGAAATTGCAGTATGAGGCAAACCATTTACAAAGTTTGTTGTTCCATCTATTGGGTCAATTATTATGGAATCATTAAACTCTACTTTTTCATTATTTGACTCTTCTGCAATAATATTAAAATCTTTAAACTCTTGTGAGAATTTCTCTTTTAAAAAGTTTTCAACTGCCACATCATAGGCTGTTACCAAATCTTTTTTTGCCTTAAATGTAATATCTTTTTTTGAGTAAAATCCATCTTTTAAGATTTCTCCAGCCTCTTTTATAATCTCTATTAATCTATTTTTCATAAAATTCTACCGTCTCTAAATTTTTTGAGAACTATACAATATTTATCATTTATCCATAGAAATATAAACAAATTTTCTATACAATCCTCCCCATGGAAAATTTAACAACAAAATCTTTATTAAATAGAAAAACTCGATTAATTTTGTACATTATGTCATTCTCATCTTTGATATTTTTACAAAATTTTTGTACAAATGTTTGTCCATTTATTGATGGACTTAAACCCAATGATTTATTTAGAAATCTCTTTATAGTTTTTATAGCACATATAATTTATAGGGAAATACTCTATAGTTTTATTCCCAAAATAAAAAATTTATCTATTCCAAGAAGTGCTTATCTTTTGAGTATTGCCTCTTGGATTATGGCTGGAATAACTGCATTTATACTACATAGTTTTTTATATCCAAATTTCCCCATATCTAGCCACTTAAAAATATTCTCAAGTTACATAACTTTGGGTGCTGGAATACTTTCTCAAATTGAATATATAATATTTGAAAAAAGATTTAAAGAGTTATCAAAAGACTTGAAATATACAATTTTTAACGAAAAATTGTCAAAAAGAGTTGTGGAAACACTTTTAATATTTACTATTGCACCTATATTTACACTTCTTTTAATTATTGGAAGATACAACTATGAAGGAGTTATTGATACCCATGTAACTTCAGAAGTTTTGTATATTGGTTTTTTAATGATATTAAGTGCAATTATTTTGGCACTATTTTTTGAAAAAGTTCTCAAAGAAGATACAAAAACTATTATTGCAAATATAAAAAATGTAGAAAACGGACAATATGAAATAGAAAAAACTATCAATAGACCTGATGAATTGGGTGAAATTTCCTATGCAATAAAACATATGTCAAAAACTATCCATGATGGAATTGAGCATATAGGTGAATTAAACCTAGAGATTATCAATACCCAAAAAGAGATTATATATGCAATGGGAGAGATAGCCGAAACAAGAAGTAAAGAGACAGGAAATCATGTAAAAAGAGTTGCTGAATACTCTAAACTTCTTGCATTGAAACTTGGTTTGAGCCAAGAAGAGGCTGAAATGCTAAAATCTGCTAGTCCTATGCACGATATTGGAAAAGTAG
>JBBITK010000003.1:57563-73529 GCA_037440805.1 Arcobacter sp.
AATTTTGAAAAAACCAGGGAAATTAACTCCCGAAGAGTTTGAAATTATGAAAACACATGCTATTTTGGGTTATGATATGCTTAAGTATTCAAATAAGCCTATTTTACAAACTGCGGCTATTATCTCCAAAGAGCATCACGAGAAATACAATGGAAAAGGTTATCCTTTGGGATTAAAAGCAGAAGAAATCAACATATTTGCAAGAATTACTGCTGTTGCTGATGTATTTGATGCTTTGGGTAGTGATAGGGTTTATAAAAAAGCTTGTTTCTCTCTTCTTGGCAATCAGATAAGCAAGTTGAAAGATGAAAAGATTTTTGAACTTTTTAGAAATGAAAAGGGAGAGCATTTTGACCCTAAAATTGTCGATTTATTCTTTGAAAACTTGGAAGAATTCCTAGAAATAAGAGCAAATTTCAAAGATTGCTAAACTAATTCTTTTATTTCCAAACTTTCCTTTGGAAATAAATACTTCTATTATTACTCCACTAACAAAATAGTGTTTAAAAAGTGATAATCTCTTTTATGAACAAAAATTCATAATCTATTCATATTAACTTCATATTAAAAAACTAGAATTACAAAAAATATAAAAAGGATTGTTTTGTTTGCACTTGCAATAAAAGCTTTAATGGCTAGTAGATTAAAAACCATACTAATATTTTTGAGCTTAGTTTTTTCAATAATATCAATATTTTTAATTAGTGCCATTTCTAATGGAATTATAAATATGTATTCAACTATGTTAAAAACAAACGGTGAAATCATAATAACTCAAGCAAAAATTTCTGATACATTTTTTTCAAATGTTGATATAAATTTAATAAATAAAATAGAAAACATAGGTGGAGTAAAAGAGGTTTCAGCATTGATTGTTGGGGCTAGTCCATCTGAAGAGTTTCCAATTATCGCTGTTTATGGTTCAACAAAAAATAGATTTTCAAACTACCATTTAATAAGTGGAAAATATCCAAATAGTGGCGAAATTATCGTGGGAAAAACAATATACGAACAACTTTATAATAAAAAACAGATAGATATTTCCAATAAGATATTTAAAGTTTCTGGTATTTTTGAAAGTGATATTGGCTTTGAAAATGGTGGAGTTGTGATAAACATAGATGAAGCTGGAAAAATATTTAATAAATCAGCTTCTATGATTTTAGTTAATACAAATCTTGATTCAAATATAGATGAAATTATAAAAGAGATTTCAATATTAAGCCCAAAAATAGAAGCAAAAACTACACAAAATTTTGTTGATAATTACAACCAATTCAAAATCATACAAACCTCAGCAAATGTTATCTCATTTGTTGCTTTTTGTATGGGTTTATTGGGAATTGCTAGTTTGATGAGTATTACAATAAATCAAAGGAAAAGTGAGTTTGGTATAAAAAGAGCATTGGGAATTTCCACAAAAAAAATTGTCTATTCAATAATGATAGAGAGTTTTGTTTTGGGATTTTTTAGTTTTTTAACTGCATATTTTTTGTCAAATATTATTTTGTATATTGTAAAAAATATTCCAAATTTACAAGGATATGTAAATGGAGAGATTTCGTCTCAAATGGCTTTATATATATTTGTAACTTCTATTTTAATGGCAATTATTGGCTCTATTATTCCTGCAATAAATGCTTCAAAAACAGACCCTGTTATGTTAATACAAGGAACTAAAATATGATAAAAGCTATTAACTTAACACACTATTACAACAACGATTTGGCCTTGGATAATATAAATTTAGAGATAAAAAGTGGCGAGTTTGTTTGTATCACTGGAGAGAGTGGAAGTGGTAAATCTACACTTTTATCTATTTTATCAACTCTTTTAAAACCATCTTTGGGAGAGATTTTTTTTGAAGATTTAAACTACAAAAATATCAAAAATATTGATGATTTTAGAAAAGAAAATATTGGGTTTATTTTTCAATTTCACTATTTAATCAACTATTTAACAGTAAAAGAGAATATAAATCTAGCAAATGAAAAAGCTTCAAAAAACCAAATAGAAGAAATTTTAGAAAAACTTGGAATAAAAAATCTAATTGATAAATTTCCAAATGAAATATCAGGAGGTCAAAGACAAAGAGTAGCAATTGCAAGGGCTTTGATAAATAATCCAAAGGTGATTTTTGCAGATGAACCAACTGGAAATTTGGATTCAAAAAACTCTTTAAATGTCTTTGAAATTTTAAAAGAATTATCAAAAAAAGGAACAACAATCATTGTGGCAACTCACGAAAAAAATTTATCAACTTATGCAGATAAGTTGTATGAGGTAAAAGATGGAAAATTACAATAATTTTAATCAATTTATAACTAAACAATTTAAAGCTTCAATAATATTTTTTGGTTTAGGTCTTCTTTTTGGACTTATTTATTCCATAAATCTTTTGGGATTTAGTATAGACTCAACTGCTTTAAATCCTGTAAATGTTAGAGCTATTCATATTAGTTTGATGCTTTATGGTTTTATTCCTTTGATGCTTTCATATTTACCTTTTTTGCTAATCAATAAAGAGGTTGGTTTTGATAAAAGTGGTTTAAGATATTTGGAACTTTATAGCCTCACTTGGTTTATTTTTCTAATTTTTATGATTTTTTCACTTCTTTTAGGAAAAAATAGAGGTTTGGCATTTTATGATTTTGCATATGAATTAAATTTTATTTTAGCTCTTGCTGGAGTTTTTTATATCATAGCTTTATATAAATTTATAAAACTATACAAAGTTCTACCTTTATGGATAAAAGTTTGTTTAAGGGTTGTAACAATTGCTCCATTTACCCTTTTGATTTTGATGAATCCAACTATTGGGCAAGTTGAAAGTACAGTTAGTGGACCACATGGTGATAATACTTTGGGAATGAGTTTGGCTTTGATTCCTATTTATTATCTAATCATAAAACTTCTAAATAGTGGTGAATTTAAAGCTAGATGGAATGTGCTGTGGATTATTCCAACTATTTTCTATTTTGCTTCTGTTTTATATAGAATTTTTATTGGTCATTTAAGTTATGAACAAGAGTGGTTTGCACAATATTTAACCCTTTTGTATATTCCTCTTTTATATAGATGGTACAAAGATAGCAATATTGATTATTATGCAAAAAAAGCTCTATTAATCTCTATTTTGGGATTTTTATTTGTGGACATAGAGGGTAATATTATTTTTATTCCCGAAATTAGATGGTTATTCCATAGAAATGATTTGGTTGTAGCTCACGCCCATATTGCTATGGGAGTTGGAGTACTGTTTATGGTTATATCTATGTATATCAACAACATAAAAGAACTTCAAAAAACAATATTTATAAAAACATATCTTTTTTCAATAATTGGGATGTTTGTTGTTTTAACTATTTCTGGGTTTACACAAGCAGGATTTAGCAATATTCCAACGGATAAAATGTGGATATTAAGAACTATTTTTGCTCTTTTTGCACCACTTTTATTATTGGCATTTATAAAATTTAGAACAAACTATTCAAAGGTTGAACTCTATAATATTGCAGGGATTTTAAGTGATGGTTTAGGTGGAATTTTTCTTATTTTATTGGCTAGTTTTTCATACCCTCTGTTAGGTTTTAAATTTAGTGGAGTTTATGAATATGTTGTTTTTACCTTTGTAAGTATGACGGGGGTTATTCACTATTTGGCTTTAAAACACAAAGAATCGCAAATCTTACTTATGAATCTTAGTGTGATTATAAGGGTTTTTGCTAGTTCTATGTTTTTTGCTTTATATGCTTCTCAAAACTTGGGAATTGAAGCTTTATTAATAGCTCTTTTTGATTTAGCTTTTGTTTTTACTTACCTAATATTTTTCTATAAAAAGGAGAGCCTATGCAAAGAGTAATGCTTGTACTTTTCATTGCTTGTGAACTTTGTTTTTATTTACTAATAGCTCAAACAGGTGTTGTTGAATATTTTTCATCAAATATTTATGTGATAGCTCCCCTTCCAATAGGTGGAGTTTTGGGTTCACTTTTGATTTCCTATATAAAAATGGATAATAAAAATAAAATCACTCTCTTTTTAGTTTTACAATTGATTATGAGTTTTATATACCCAAACTTCAATGCCTTAACTCTTTTTATTTTAGGGTTTATTGTAGGAAGTATGGCTCCACTAATTATAGGTGAAATAAAAAAAGCAAAACCACTAGAACTTGGTCTTGCATTATGTATCTCTTATGTTACGGGAACTTTACTTTTTAATTATGATGTGGCATCAAGGGATATAATTGCAATTATTCTGACTTCTATAACTTTGATTACTTCAAGATTTTTGCCAACAGAAGAGTTAAAACACAATTTAAATGAGAGTTATCCACTCTACATTATGGTTTTATGGATATTTTTGGATTCTACACTATTTGAGTCACTTTCAAGGGATGTAAATATATCAATTTGGAGAGAAGGATATACATTTGAAATAGCTCTTTTTCATATTGTTGGTGTTTTTAGTGCTTTATATTTTAGGGTTGAAAGAAATCAAAATGAACTACTAATAATAGTTTTATTTGCATTATCTTATCTATTTTATTTTTTAAGGGAGGGATTTATTTTATCAATAATCTATCCATTTGTAATATCCTATTACAATGTAATTATTTTAAAAACTTTGGTAAAAAAAGATTTCAAAATACTCTCATTTTATATGATATTTATAGGATGGGTAGCTTCTGGTGCTGGACTTTTTGTCGCTTTAGAGAATCTAATTTTGTTTGTACCAATTATTTTATTAGTTGTTATTTTCAAAATTATCTCAAGCCAATATATACCAAATAATAAGGAGATTAAATATGTATAAAATAGTTCTATTTTTAGCTTTTAGTTTGTTCGCTTGGGCTGGAAATTTAAATATTGCAAATGGGCAAATCAAAGCCCACACGGAAGTTTTTGGAGATAGTACAATAGACCCAGAAACAAAAAGTATTCAAGGTGATTTAACAATAGATACAACAGTTGAGTCAATAAAAGGAAAAATCTATTTTAATACTCTAAGTTTAGTTAGTGATAAAAAAGATAGGGATGAGAATATGTATGAGTTGTTAAAAGCAGATAAAATCAAAACTATCTCTTTTGATATAACTTCTATTACAAAAAATAATGAAGGATATGTGATTAGTGGAAATCTAAATCTAAACGGTATGTCAAAAAACATAAATGTAAAAAGTGCAATTACTGAAAACAAAAATTTAGTAACACTAAATGGTGCTTTCTCTATGAAACTAACTGACTTTGGATTGGAACCACCAACTCTACTATTTTTAACAGTTAGAGACCAAATAGACATAACTTACAATATTTTATTAACAAAAGGTATGTAAAATGATTAAAAGACTTATTTTATCGACTCTATTTTTGACTTATGTTTTTGGTGGCAATCTAGAAATAAATGATAAAATAGGTCTTTTTTCACTTCCAGACCAATTTGACAAAATTCATAGTGTGGATAAAAATATATCTACAATTATTGTCTCTTTTCAGAAAAATTCTATCAATGATTTAACAGACTATTTCTCAAAAAAAGATAGAAATTTCCTAAATAAAAATCATACGGCTTGTGTTTATGATGTCTCTTTAATGCCTTCTGTTATATTTAAACTTTTTGTTTTACCAAAAATGAGAGATTTAAAACAAGAGGTTTTTATAATCTATGATGAAAATAGTAGCAGTAACAAAAGATTTTTAAAACAAAAAAATAGAACAACTATCTATTCACTAAAAGATGGTTTAGTTACAAAAATAGAGTATATATCAACTGCTCAAGAATTGGATAAATTCTTAAAATGAAAAATCAACTTGAAAAGATAGAAATTTTAGTTGATAATCCAAAATTAGATGGTTTAAAAATTTTGCATTTAAGCGATTTACACATCAATAAAAGAACTACTCCAAACCAAATAGAAGATTTAGTCTCTTTTTGTAACTCTTTGGATTTTGATTTTTGTGTTATAACAGGAGATATAATTGATGCAAAAATGAAATTTATAGAAAAAAAAGTTGAAATATTAAATAAATTAAATGGTTTAGTTTATTATATAAGTGGGAATCATGACCTATTTTACGGACTTAAAGATTTAAAAAAAGTCTTAAATCTTATTTTTATGGACAACAATTTCGCACAAATTGAGTATAAAAATGAGCTTATAAATCTAGTTGGTCTAGGGGATAGGTTTTCAAAATATTTTGGAATAAAAAGAGAAATTGAGAAAATTTCAAATTTTCTCAAAAAAGAACCATCTATTTTGATAAGTCATCAACCAAAAGATTATAAAATAGCCATAGAAAACAACGCACAACTATTTTTATGCGGACATACACACGGAGGTCAAATCTTCCCTTTTCATTTTTTGGTAAAACTAGTTCAGCCTTTTGTTTCTGGACTTTTTTACAAAAAAAATACAGCCATTTATGTAAATAGAGGCTTTGGTACTTGGGGAATTGATTTTAGGTATAAAGCAAATAGTGAAATAACTTTGATAACTTTAGTTTCAAAGGGCGTTTAAAAATGAGGCATAATGTGAAAATTTTGATTATTGAAGATGATGAAAAAATTGTAAAATTTTTGAAAAAAGGTTTAGAAGAAGAGTGCTACATTGTAGATTTTTCCCTAAATGGGGATGAGGGATTTTATCTTGCTAGTGTAAATAACTATGATTTAATTTTACTTGATATTATGCTTCCAATCAAAGATGGAATAGAAGTTTGTAAAAATCTTCGTGCTTCAAATATCCAAACTCCAATAATAATGCTAACAGCAAAAGATTCCATAGAAGATAAAATCAAAGGTTTAGATATTGGAGCAAATGATTATTTAGCTAAACCTTTCTCATTTTCAGAACTTTTAGCAAGAATTAGAGTTCAACTAAGAACACAAACAACAAACCAAACCAAACTATCAATAGCTGATTTAGAGCTTGATTTACTCAACAAAAAAGCCTCAAGAGATGGGGAAAATATAGTTTTAACAGCCAAAGAGTTTACACTTTTGGAATATTTGATAAAGAATAAAAATAGAGTTTTGAGTGAAACCGTAATAAACTCTGCACTTAGTAGTTTTGAAGATTCAAATGTTAGCAATATTGTAAATGTTTATATCTATCGACTTAGAAATAAAATCGATAAAAATTATGAAAAAAAACTTATAAAGACCATTAGGGGAATAGGATTTAAAATTAGTGATGAATAATCTATCTATCAAAAAAAAACTTCTACTACATAGTATTTTAATTCAATTTATTATCTTAACCATTTTTGCATTTTCCCTATACAAAGCTTTGGAAATTTCCACAATAGATAAATTACAAGCAACCCTAAAGGTAATAACCCTTGATGTAACTGATGACTTGTTGGAACATACAAAGGTTGCAGAAACCACTTTAGATGAAGATAAAGAGTACAATTTTGAGCCACTTTACATAAGAATTTTAGATTCAAAAACTCACAAAAAAATCATTGAAACTTCAAATTTTCCAAAATATATAGAACATAATGATGAGTATTTAAGTGATTTAAAAAAAGACATTATCACTTTTCAGGTTTTGAGTGATTATTTTATAAGTAGAATAAAAATAGATTTCCATAATCAACAAGAACTTATTATAGAAGTGGGAACAACAAAAGATATTTTGAACTCTACTTTGGAAAATTTACTCTATATTGTGGGATTTATTTTGCCTATTGTTTTACTTTTTTCTCTTTTAGGAAGTAATTTCATAATCTACAAATCATTTTTACCAATAGAAAAAATAGTTTATGACCTAAAAAATATAAATGCCACAGATTTGTCAAAAAGATTGGAGAATAGTCAAAATCAAGATGAAATAGGAATGTTAAGTGATGAGATAAATAGTCTTTTATCAAGGCTTGATTTATCTTTTCAAAGAATTTCTCAATTTAGTTCCGATGCTTCCCACGAACTCAAAACTCCACTTACAATTATAAGAGGTGAGTTAGAAATTGCTCTAAGAAAAGATAGAAATATCGATGAATACAAAAATGTTTTACATAGCTGTTTTGAAGAGGTTACAAGAATTGAACAAACAATTCATGATTTACTATTTTTAGCCAAAAATGAACAAGATTTAAAAGCTGAGAAATTTGAAGATGTCTATTTGGACGAAGTTATGGAAGAGTCTATAAATGAAATAAATAGTTATGCCATACTCAACAATATCACAATTAAATGTACAAATAACGAATTTATCGAGTTTAAAGGGTATTCAAATCTGCTAAAAATTGCCATAAAAAATCTTTTAAAAAACGCCATTCAATATAGCTATAAAGATGGAGAAGTTTTGGTAAGTAGCTTTAGAAAAGATAATTTAATACATATATATGTTCAAGATTTTGGAATTGGAATAGAAAAAGATAAACAAGAAAAAATCTTTGAACAGTTTTATAGAACCGACAAAAGTAGAAATAAAAACTCTGGTGGAACAGGTCTTGGAATGTCAATAGTGAAAAAAATCATAGATATTCATAGGGGAAAAGTAGAGATAAAAAGCGAAGAAAATGGAGAAAACAAAGGAACAACTATTGTTGTTTCTTTGTTTTTGGATTAGTCATCTCTTAATTTATACACATATTTACACTATTTTTTACTATATTTCATTATACAATTTGACAACAATTTTTATATATAATAATCAAAATTATAAACAAGGAGTATAAAAATGCTAAAGGAATTTAGGGATTTTTTAATCAAAGGTAATGTTGTAGATATGGCTGTTGGATTTATATTTGGAGCAGCTTTTGCTACGCTTGTAAAATCGCTTGTTACAAATGTAATAATGCCTCCAGTTGGTTTGCTAATGGGTAGAGTTGATTTTTCTCAACTATTTATATCTTTAGATGGAAATAGCTATGCAACACTTGCAGAACTTGAAAAAGCTGGAGCTCCTGCAATTAAACTTGGTGTATTTATGAATGATACTATTTCATTTATAATTTTGGGATTTGTTATGTTTATGTTTATCAAATCATACAATAAACTAAAAAAAGAAGCACCTGCAGAAGTAACTACAAAAGTTTGTCAAGATTGTGCAATGGAGATTCCAGTTGCTGCGAAAAAATGTGGACATTGTGGAAATACAGCGGTATAAAAAGCTAAAAACAAAAAATAAAAAGGCTTTTAGCCTTTTTATTATAAATCAACCAAAGCTTTAAAAGTTACTCCAGCTCTTCCAATATTTTCAACATTTACATGATTTCTTTCATTAATTCTTTCATCTTCAATAAATTGATATTTTAACTCTAAAACAACAGGTGTTGTGTCCCCTGGAATATTGTAAGTATCATAATATTCACAAAATAAAGCACTTTGAGAAGAGGCTATCATAGGAGGAAAACCTTCCATTACATCTTTTACTTCTATTTCAAATTTTTCAATTTCACTCTCATCTTTTCCAAGTTGAGTCGCACATTTTTGTACTTGAGAAACATTGTCTTTATTTGCAAAACAGATAGTTGCTTTTTTTGTTTTTAAGATATTTGCCAAAGAGTCTTTTGGACTTCCATCATCTTTTTTTCCAATAGCAATAATCAATAAAGCAGGATTAGATGAAATAGGAATAAAATATGAAAATGGTGCAGCATTTAAAACTCCATTATCATTTGTAACAACCCATGCGATAGGTCTTGGAATAACTGTTCCTGACATTATTTTGTATCTATTTAAATCGTCAATATCTTTGTAATCTAAAATCATAATTTTCCCTTATTTTTGTAGTATCATTGATTATACTAAATTTTAAACTCAGCTTCCACTTGTTTGGCTACTAAATCACCTTTTAAAGTCAAAAAAGAGTCACTTATATACTCATTTTTTTTGAGTTCTTTTAGGAGTTTTTTTCCCTCTTTTATTGAAAAAAGTTTTGTATTCTCCAACTTCAAAACCACATCCATTAATGTTTCATTCTCCTCTTTTTTCAAAATTGCCAAAAGAAGTATCTTTTCATTTAAATCCATCATATCCATTTTAAAATCCTTAAGTAATAAAAAGCAAAAAGTATAAATCCAATTCCTAAAAAAATTGTAATTAAATTTGTGCTTATAAAAGTAGCCAAAACACCTATAAACATAGTAGTTGCAATACAAGAAATCATAAAAAACATATCATTATATGATATTACTCTACCTATATAATTCTCATCACATTTATCTTGCAAAAGTGCATAGGTAAAAGACCAAAGTGTTGTGGTACTAAGCCCTACAAAAAATAGTGCAACCAATGATAAATAAAAATTCTCTTGCACTACTCCCCAAAAAATTATAGTTATTCCTTGAAATATAAGCAACAAATGTAAATTCTCTTTTTTTATATATTTTGATATAAAAAATGGTCCAAACATAAGAGCCACTGCCCTTACTGCATTTGAAATTCCAATAGCCAAAGGAACAGAAATTATATATTTATACTCATTTTTAGCCAATATTGTAATAAGTGCATCAAAAGATGTTAAACCTACACTTGAATGTAAAATGATTAAATGAACTATGATTTTATTGTTTTTAATATAATAAAATCCATCTTTTATAAGTTGTAAAATTTTATCATTTACTTCACTAGCCTTTACTACAAAATCTATTTTTACAAAAATTACTAAAGCTATAAAAAATATAGTTGCATCAATAATAAAAGCTATCTGAACCCCATAAAGATTTACTATAAAACCACTTAATGCCATACCAAAAGCATAGGTAAAAGACCAAATTATAGAGTGAATCTCATTGGCTTTTTGTAAAACTACCCCATTTAATAGCTTTGCCAAAAGTGACATTTCAGTTGAAAAAAACATAGATGAAGCACTCATTCTAATAAAAATCAAAATCATCAAAATCCATATTTCATCTTTGTTATCAATAGTTAAAAACATCAAAGTCATAAATAGTTCTGTAATCAAAAGAGTTATCATCAAAGGTTTGATTTTTACCCTATCAATAATAGCTCCTGAAAAAGGAGCTATTATAACTGCTGGTAAAAAATGCATTGCAGTTACAACTGAAATTGCCATTTCTGTTGAGCCAAAATCCACAAGCATAGTATAAATAGCAACATTTGAAAACCAAGTTCCAATATAAACTATAAATTGAAGTAAGGATAAATCCCTTATGATTTTATGTTCACGAAAAAGCTTACGATAATTCAATTTCAACCAATATTTCTTGATACATTGCGGAAAAAGAGCTTTCATCTTCATCATTTGGAGTTAAATAGTTGGCTTTTTTATTTCCCGCATAAAAAAATGCACAACTACTTTTTATGTCATCATTTATTTTTACAACAAACTCTGCACTTCCATATTTTGAAGAGATAGTAACCAAATCGCCATCTTTAAAATTTGCATCACTATTTAGATATAGAAAATCATCATTAGCAAATTGAGAATTCAAAGAGTTTCTATTTTTTGCTGTTATAAAATAGAAATTTTCCGCTGTTTTTTCCTTGTAAAGTGGCTCTATATCAACCTCTTCTATAAAATTGAAAGACTCTAATTCTTCATATTTTGGTTGATGGTTTTTATAATACGAGATAATCTCATCTTCATCTTTTAATTTCTCAAAATCAAAAGCCTTCAATAAATAAGTAGTCAAATCATATTCACTAATAGTTTGAGGATTTTTATCTTCAACAACTTCATTTATAGCCTTAAATTCATGACCATACGACAACCTAACATCTTTTTTTGATAAAAATGGAGTTGAAGGTATTATTAAATCTGCATATTTACAACTATCATTAAAAGTTGTCCCAAAATAAACAACAAAAGATTTTTTCAAACCATCAATAACTTTTTGTGTATTTGGATGGGATACCACAGGATTTGAACCTTGTATAAATACCAAATCATAAGAGCCAAAATCAACCTTTGGAATAGAGATTTTTTTGTTATTTCCCTTTGCTAAAAATTGATTTTCATAACCATATGAAGAGTTACTCAAATACCAAACTCCACCTGCTTCTTTTTTGTGATAACCCATATAAGCTGCAAAAGAGTCAATACATCTCATTATTTGAGCACCTTCAAAATATTTTTGAACACCAAGACCTACCAAAATAGCCACACTTTTATTTTCTATCAAGTCAAAAAACTGATTTACCAAACTCAAAGATACTCCAGTTGTTGCCTCATAAGATACCACAGGTCTATTTCGTGAAATATCAAAAAACCAATCGGCACCATTTCCAAACTCTTCTATAAATTCGCTATCTTCCAAATCTTGCATATGGGCAAATCTAGTAAATAACAAAGCCAATTCATAATCAGTTTTTGGATTTAACTGCATATGAATAGTTGATTTTTTAGCAATATCAGTTTTTATTGGGTCTATTGTTATTATAGTTTTATCTTTTATTAAATTATACATATGAGAAGAGGTAACACTTAGATTTCTTCCCCAAACTACCACAACATCAGCATTTATAAGCTTATCTATGGAAGGATTTACAACTTTTCCCCTTCCCTCTTCAATTCCAGCCTCACCAGCTCCATCACACAAACTTCCCCTTGTAAGAGTTGAACCATATTTTGTAAAAAAATTCAGAGGTGCTTTTTGCATAACACCAATATTTCCACTACCTTTATAATACAAACTATTAGATGGAGTTGTATTTTTTAGTTTTTCAACCAAAATATTCAAAGCCTCTTCCAAAGCAATCTCTTTTCCTTCAAAAAAAGCACTTTGTAAATTCTCTTCTTTCAACAAGTTTGCAAAATTAACACAAAGTTTTCCATCAGTAATTGGATGTTCCTTTGAGCCTTTTATATTCTCTTCTATCATTTCAGCTTGACAACAATCATAACAATCCAAAGGACAAGCTATTTTTTTATTTGAATTCAATTTTTACCAACCTTGAAAAATTTTTTACATCATTTAAAATCAATTCAACTTTATATGATGAAATATGTGTTGAATCAGCAACTTCATAAACTTTGTCTATTTTAATATTGCTTTTTTCACCATCTACAAAAATCTCTTTTTGTTTAATATCTTCTATCTCAGCTATTGGGACAAATATCTCTAATTTACCTTTTGATAAATCTTTTGCTTCATACAAAAGTGTTCCAGCATTTACATAATCACCTTTTTTTACAGCAATATTTGAAATATAATTTGACTTCTCAATTAATTTTTTGTTTTTAATACTATCTTCTAAAGTTTTTATTTTAATAACCATATCCGCTTTTGAAGACTCTAAATTTATGATTTTTAATTTCTGAGTATCTTTTTCAAACGCTGATTTTGAAGAGACTTGGTTTAATCTCTTGTAATTATTACTCTCTATTTCTATCATCTCTTGAATATACTTCAATTTATTTTTAGACTCTTGTAACTCTACTTTATTTACCACTGAATCAATTTCAACAACCAAAGAGTTATTGGCTTTTTTACCCTCAATTTCATCATTTGTATATACAATTTTTCCAGAAACTGCCGATTTAATTTGAAAACTATCTATTGGTTCTAACTTTGCATAATACTCTGTACAAAACAGATTTGTAATAAAAAACATACTAAAAATTGCAATTTTTCTCATAAATATCCTTATAAATTTAATTCTCTCAAAAGATTAACTATCTCTTTTTTTATTGGTTTTATATTCTCAACTTTTTCAACTTCAAAGATTAATTCATCTAGTTTTTTATCAAGTTTTACATAAATACTCAAAACTTTGATAAGTTCATCTTTTGTTTTTGAAGCTAAAACTTTTTTTATCAAAGGTTTTTCATAACTGCTTTTAATCAATCTTTGTTTTTTAACATACCAATATAAACCCAATATAAACACAGATGATATTATTCCCAAAACAAAATATAAAAATCTATCAAAAATAGAGATTTCATCTTTTATTGTTTTTATTTCACTTTTTTGCACAACAACTTTAGGCTCTGCTTTTTCAAGTTTGGAAGAAGTTTGATTGATTTCAGATATAACTTTTATCTCATATTTTTTTGAAGACTTTGAGATATTTTTTTGCTCTTTTTTATCAAAATAGTCTAAAACTATTGGTTCCAAAACAAAAGAATCATTTGGAACAATAGAGAAAGTTTTTATATACTCTCCATAGTATGTGTCGCCATTTAGATATTTATTTATGATAGGTTTATTTTCATAAATTGTTGCATTTTTTAAATCAAGTTTTAAATCTGGTATATCATCTAAATTACCAAAACCATCTATTTTAATTTTATAAGAGATAGCTTCACCCTTTTTTACAACTTGCTTATCAATAAAAGTCTCAACATTAAAATCCCCAATAAGCTTCAAATTATCAGGCAAAGTCTTCACATTAAAACCTAAATTATTAGAATATATTTTTATATTTTTCGTTACACCACTAGAAAAAGAGAAACCATCATCTATATTCATAACTTCAGCATTTACGACCATTGAATCAAGTTTTAACTCCCCAAGTTTCAAAGGTGTCATCAAAAAATTTATATGCTGAACAATAAAACCATTCTCTTCGTATTGTTTATTATCTTTTAATTGCTCCACATAAAAATTTTCAAAATTTGGTTCTCCAAAACTCAAATCAAAAATTTTCGCATCTTTTTTATATTTGAAAACCAATGTTAAAAGAAATTTTTCACCCAAATATAACTCATTTTTTGAAGCTTTTAAAGAAAAATCAAATAAATCTGATTTTGTTTTTGAGGGTTGAATAACTTCTATTTTTTTCTCTTTGGTTTTTGAGATTTGACCATCAACCTCAACTTCTAAAGATGGAAATAAAAAAGACTCTTTTGGAAATATTACATAGACTTTTTTTATAATTTCTATACTTCTACCATTTATATAGTTTTTACTAATAGATGATGAAACTTCTTGAATATTCATATTTGAAAATTGTCTCATATCTGGTAATTTTATATTTTGACCTGTAACTTCTAAAGAAAAAGTCAAGGGTTCTCCCCTTGTCATTACAGAAGGAAGAATTAAATTGACTTGGGAGAATAGAGTTGTTAGAAATACAAAAAACAGAAAAAATAGTTTCATCTTCATATTAGAATTCTAAAGTACCTTCGATTGCAAAATTTGCCTTTGAATCAAGTTCTGCGTGGGATAAAACAGCTATTTGAAGACCAAATTTCTCATAAATTTCAGAAATTCTTTTTCTTAATATTGGATCCACAACCATCGCAACTTTTCCAAAACCTTTTGACTCAACCTCATCTAAAAGTTTTTTTGTACTAGTAACCAAACCATTTATTTCTCCAATAGATAACATTAATTGAGAAACTCCATGTTGTTCTTTTACTTTTCCAATAAACTGCTGCTCAAGTTCAGGTTTAATTGTTATGATTCTTAAAACTCCATCATTTCCTTTAAACTTTTGAGTAATGAGTCTATAAAGTTTTGACCTTACATGCTCTAATAATACATCAGGAGCCTTTGTAAATTCTGCAATATCAGCAACTGCTTCAATAATTGTTAGCATATCAACTATTGGTATTTTTTCATGCAGTAAATCTCTACAAACCTTTAATAAAGAACCATAAGATGTGATTTTCATAGCCTCTTCTATAACAACAGGGAAATCTTTTTTTAGTCTTTCCACAATATCAACAATATCTTGTCTAGTAATAATATCTTCAGCATGTTTTTTGATTATTTCTGAAATATGAGTAGAGATAATAGTAGGAGCATCAACAACTGTAAACCCTTTCATTAATGCCTCTTCTTTTAATTCAGAAGCTATCCAAGTAGCATCAAGATTAAATACAGGTTCTTTTACTCTTAAACCTTGTAATTTCTCATTTGGTAAACCACCCATCGCTAAAAATTTATCAATTTCAACTTTACCTTTAACCAAAGGTATTCTTTTTAGAAATAATTGATACTCATTTGGATTTAGATTTGAATCATCCGAAATTCTAATTTGCGGTATTACAAAACCTAACTCACTTGCTATTGTTTTTCTAATTGCCTTGATTTTATCTAGTAG
>JBBITK010000004.1:0-52034 GCA_037440805.1 Arcobacter sp.
AAAGGTATGAATCCTATTGAGGATTTAAAAACTATATACACCTTTTATAATCTTTATAAAGATATTAAACCAGATATAATATTACATTACAATATTAAACCAAACACCTATGGAACAATAGCAGCAAGTATGCTAAATATACCAACTATAAATAATATAGCAGGATTGGGAACACTTTTTATAAAACAAAATTTTGTTACAAAAATAGCAAAATTTCTATATAAATTTTCACAAAAAAGAGCTACAAAAATATTTTTCCAAAATCAAGATGATTTTAAAATGTTTGTAGATGAAAATTTAGTTCAAAAAGAAAAATGTGATATTCTTCCTGGAAGTGGTGTAGATGTTGAAAAATTTTTGCCAGTAGAAAAAAAAGATGATGGAATTTTTAGATTTTTATTAGTGTCAAGAATGCTTTGGGCAAAAGGGATACAAGAATTTGTGGAAGCATCAGGAATTATAAAAAATAAATATAATAATGTTGAATTTCAACTTTTAGGTCATTTAGATGTCGAAAGTCCAACAGCTATATCAAAAGAGCAAATGGATATATGGGTAAAAAATGGTTTTGTAAATTATTTAGGTAGTAGTGATGATGTTAGAGTGGAGATAGCACAAGCTGATTGTATAGTATTACCCTCATTTTATAGAGAAGGAACACCAAGAATACTTCTTGAAAGTGCAAGTATGGAGAAAACAATAATAACTACTGATAATGTAGGTTGTAAAGATGTTGTAGATGATGGTATTAATGGATTTCTTTGTAATATAAAAGATTCTGTCGATTTAGCTTTAAAAATGGAAAAAATGTTAAAGTTGACTTATAATGAGCGAAGTGTTATGGGAAAAGCAGGGAGAAAGAAGATGATAAATTTCTTTGATGAGAAAATAGTAATAAATAAATATATGAAAGCTATTGAAGAAATATTAAAATGAATAAAATTTTATTAACAGGAAGTAATGGGTATCTAGGAAGTAGCTTTATAAATCAATATAAAAATAAATATATATTTGAAAAGTTTTCATTATTAAGCCAAAAATTAGATAATATAAACTTTGATAATATAGATATCGTTTTACATTGTGCTGCTCTAGTACATCAAAAAGTAGAACATTCTTATGAAAATTATCATGAGATAAATGTTGATTATCCTATTAAACTTGCAAAGTTGGCAAAAGAAAATGGAGTAAAACAGTATGTATTTATAAGTACTATTGCTGTTTATGGTGAAGATAAAGAAAAACTAGATGAAAATACTATTTGTAATCCAATAACACCTTATGGGAAAAGTAAACTAGAAGCAGAAAAAGAGCTTTTGAAACTAAATGATGATAGTTTTATAGTAAGCATCATAAGATCACCTATGATATATGGTAAGAATGCTCCTGGAAATATCGATAGTTTAATAAAACTTGTAAAAAAACTTCTTATTATCCCACTTGGTAAAATTGAAAATAAAAGAACTTTCATATCAATACAAAGTCTTTGCTATATTATAAATGAAGTTATAATTCAACAAAAATCAGGAATATTTTTAGCTTCAGATGATGAAGCTATTAGTACTTCAAAACTAATTGAACTGATAGCAAAAAGTTTGGATAAAAAAATATATCTTATCAAAATACCATTTTTTGAAAGTTTATTAAAACTTTTAAAACCATCATTTCACAAAAGACTTTATGGAAGCTTGGAAATAGATAATAGTATTACAAAAGAAAAACTAAATCTAAAAAATCCATATAGTGTTGAAGATGGAATTAGATTGATGATAAAAGAATAAATAAGTTAATATAAAGTATGAATAACTTATGATTTAGGAGATATAAAAAAAATTGAAGAAGACTTTAGATATGTAGATTGGGAAGAGTATAAATACAAATAAAGGTTGATTTCATGAACCACTCCGACACAAAACAAATTTTGCAAAAAAGATTTGATAAATTATTAAAGCATTATGAAGCACTAAGAGATTATAAATCTCTGATAAATAATCTTTTATTAGAAAAAATATTTATGAACAATTTATTTTTAATACTTTAAAGGCAGAAGAAAAAGCTATCTTAGATGCTTATTTAAAAAGATTTAGTTCTATTCAAGATTTCTTAGGAGCAAAAATATTTCCATTACTTCTTGATGTAGCAGGAATAAATAGCTCAAAGATGAGTGAAGTTTTATACTATATAGAAAAAGAAGAAATCATAGATAGCCTTGAGAATTGGATTGAATTAAGAGAAATCAGAAATGAACTAGAAAATGATTATCCAGAAGAATTAAAAGAAGCTTTGATTGATTTGAAATTTTGTATTGATAGCTTTCAAAAAATAGAAAGCTATTATTTTAATTCTTTAAATTTTGCAAAAAAGTATATAAAATGAGATTAGAAAATATTGTTTTAACCAAAATAAAAGAAGCTATTTATGATAGTTTTGGAAATGTAAAAATATATCTTTTTGGTAGTCGTGTAAATGATACAAAAAAAGGTGGAGATATTGATATAGCTATTGATATAGCTATTGATATAGATTTGAATTCAATGGAATTTCGTAAAAAAAAGATACAATTTCTAACTTACCTTTTTAAAAGAGATTTTCATCTAAAAATAGATCTTGTAAATCTCAATACAAAAGATGACCTACTAAAAAAACAAATACTAAAAGATGGTGTTTTGATTTGATACTCAAAATAAACAAATTTGACAATATTTTTTAAAAAAGCTAAAATGACAATATATTGACAAAACATTAAGGAGTCAAAATGCAAGCACTATTTTATTCACAAGCTAGAAATAATTTAAGAGAGATAATAAATAAAGTATGTGATGATTTTGAAGAGTATATTATCACTACAAAAGATGATAAAACAGCTATTCTTATATCTTATGAAGAGTATAGTTCTATGAAAGAAACTATGTACTTACTATCATCAAAAAACAACAGAGACAGACTAAACGATGCTATTGATGAAATAGAAAATCTTAAATTTATAAAAAAAGAAATAAATATATGATAATCGGATTTGCATCTAAAGGTTGGGAAGATTATCAATATTGGATGCAAACTGATAAAAAAATTATTAAAAGAATAAATATTTTATTGGAAGATATAAAAAGAAATCCAACTGATTCAAACGGACTTGGTAAGCCAGAAAAATTGAAAGAAAATTATCAAGGATATTTTTCCAGAAGAATAACAGCTGAACATAGATTGGTATATAAAATTATAGAAGATTTAATAATCGTAGCACAATGTAGATTTCATTATTAAAAAACTCAATAATAAAAGATGGTGTTTTGATTTGATATAGAGTTGATAAAAAAAGATATTTAATGTTTTACTAAATAGTATGTTATAATGTACAAAATAATGTAAGGAATAAATATGCAAGTAGTGAGTATGACAGAAGCTAGAAATAATTTTAAAGCTATATTTGACGCTGTTTATAATGATAATGATGAAGTAATTATTCATAGAAAAGGTAAAGAAAATGTTGTTGTAATACCTTTTAGTGAATATAATTCTATAAAAGAGACAAATTATTTATTAAGTAATAAAAATAATGCAAGAAATTTGCAAGAGTCTATAAAACAATTAAGAGAGGGTAAATTTACCCAAAAAGAATTAGCTGAATGAATTTAATATTTTCAGATAAAGCATGGGAAGAATATATGTATTGGCAAAGCACAGATAAACAGATTTTAAGAAAAATAAATCAATTAATAAAAGATATAAAAAGAGAACCATTTGAGGGTATTGGCAAACCAGAACCATTAAAATATGAATTAAGCGGTTTTTGGTCAAGAAGAATAAGTGATGAGCATAGATTGGTATATGAAGTTAGTGAAAGTTATATTGCTGTAGTATCTTGTAGGTTTCATTACTAATGATTTATATAACACTTTTAATTTTATCCCTATTTTTAACATATTTTATAAAAAACTATATGATAAAAAAATCTTTGGTAGCAACTGTAAATGAAAGAAGTTCGCACACCACCCCAACACCTCATGGAGGAGGAATTGCACTTTCTATTACATGGTTTATAGGTTTGATTTATTTATATTTTACTGGTGAAATAGAACCTAATTTATTTTATGCCCTACTTTGTGGTGCCATCATATCAATAGTTAGTTTTTTTGATGATATTTATGAACTTAGTCCCAAAACAAGACTTATTGCACAAGCTGTTGTGGCTTTTGGTGGATTATACTTTTTGGGTGGATTTGAAATTCTTACTTTTGGTATTTTTGATATACAAAATCCTATTTTGACAAATATTTTTGCATTTTTTATGATAATTTGGTTTATAAATCTCTATAACTTTTTAGATGGAATAAACGGATATGCAGGAAGCGAAGCAGTGTTTTTAGCAATTGCAGGATTTGTTTTATTTGGAGGAAATCACTTTTTGATTTTGGCTGTTGCAACCCTTGGATTTTTATATTGGAACTGGAACAAAGCTAAGATATTTATGGGAGATGTTGGAAGTACACTTTTAGGTTATAATATCGCCATTTTTACAATTTATTATGCAAACCAAGAAGCAACAAATTTTTGGATATGGATAATATTATTTGCTGTTTATTGGCTCGATGCTACATTAACTCTTATTAGAAGAAAAAGAAACAAAGAAAAATTATCTCAAGCACACAAAAAGCACTTTTATCAAAGATTAAATCAATCAGGATGGAGTCATTATAAAGTTACAAATTACTCTATAATTCTAAATTTTTGTTTATTTTCTATTGTTTATCTTTTTTCAAATATTTTGATTTCTTTAGTCATTTCTGCTATTTTACTTTTATTTGCAGTTAAATACATAGATTCTAAAAAGGCTTTTGAATGAAAAATTCCTGAAGTAGTATTATGTGAACCTTTAATCCACAATGATAATAGAGGTTTTGTCTATGAATCTTATAAAAAAAAGAGTTTTGAAGAATTTTTAGGCTTTGAAGTAAAATTTTGTCAAGATAATATTTTATATAACAACTATGGAGTTATAAGAGGTTTACATACAAACTCACCCTCTTTTGCTCAATCAAAATTAGTAAGTGTTCTAAAAGGTAAAATTCTTGATGTGGCTGTGGATTTTAGAGTAGGAAGTCCAACTTTTGGGGAAAGTATATCTCTTGAATTAAGTAGTGAGAACAACTTTTTATTCCAAAAGGTTTTTTACATGGTTTTTCTGTTCTAAGCGATGATACTATAGTAATGATTAAAATTGATAACTACCTAGCAAATGGACAAAGTATAGGTATAAATTATGCTGATAAAAATCTAAATATAAACTGGCAAATAGCACAAAAAGATATTATTTTATCTACTAATGATTTAGTTTTAGAGAATTTTAACAAAATTTCATCACCATTTGAGTACAATAAAAACTATTATAATTAAAGGAAAACTATTGTTACTTACTCCTTCTTCATTTAAAAGAGCCTTGTTTTTCATAACTTTTGATTTTTTAATATCTTTTTTTACACTTCAATTAGCATATAATTTAAGATTCAATTTTATTGTTCCTTCTGATTTCTCAAATAATTTCATTTTTGTTTTTACAATTGTAGTAATTTTGAAAATATGTGCTTTTACCTATTTTAATTTATATAAAACCACTTGGAGATTTTTTTCACTTTATGAAGTTAAAAAAGTATTATTAGCTCATATTTTTAGTTATGGAATATTTTTTATATTATTTATTGTTTTTTCTAGTTATATTTCTCCACTTTCAAAAAGTATTATTCTAATAGATTTTATGCTTTCTATTGTATTTATAACTCTTTTTAGATTATCTAAAAGATTAATTTTAGAAAATAATAAAAATCAAAATTATAAAAATACTCTAATTTTGGGAGCAAATAACAATTTAGTAGCTATTTTAAAAGATAAAAAGAATTTTCATTATACTCCTGTTGCCATAATTGATGAAAATCCAATGCTTATTGGCTCTTATATATCAAATGTAAAAATATATAGATTTGAAAATCTAAATAAAATTATTAAAAGTAAAAATATTGAAGCTGTAATAATTACAAAAAAATATTCTCAAAAAGAGTTAATAGAAATATCACAAAAATTAAATAATTTAGGAATATTTGATATTAAAGTTATGAATTCATTAATAGAAAATGAAAATATAGAAGAACAATATAAACAACTAAAAGATATTTCCGTAGAAGATTTATTAGCAAGACATCCAAAAGATTTGGATAAAGAAAAAATTGAAAATTTCATAAAAGATAAAGTTGTACTTATTACAGGAGCAGGTGGAAGTATAGGAAGTGAAATAAGCAGACAATGTCATAAATTTGGTGCAAAACAACTAATTTTACTTGATCATAGTGAATTTAACTTATATCAAATAACAGAAGAGTTAAAAAATGCAAATATAATCTCTGTTATGCAAACTGTTAGAAATTTTGGATTTATAGAAAATACTTTTGCAAAATACAAACCACAAATAGTTATCCACGCAGCTGCTTATAAACATGTTCCTTTAGTAGAAGATAATATTTTGGAAGGTATTTCAAATAACATTATAGGAACTAAAAACTGTATTGATTTATCTATCAAATATGGCGTTGAAAAGTTTGTATTGATTTCAACAGACAAAGCTGTAAGACCAACAAATGTAATGGGAACAACAAAAAGAATTTGTGAATTATATGCACAAAATGTTAAATCAAATAAAACTGAAATTGTAGCTGTTAGATTTGGAAATGTATTGGGAAGTAGTGGAAGTGTTATTCCAAAATTCAAATCACAGATTGAAGCTGGAGGACCAATTACAGTAACTCATCCAGATATAACAAGATATTTTATGCTTATTCCTGAAGCTTGTGAACTTGTACTTCAAGCTGCAAGTATTGGAAAAGGTGGAGAGATATTTATTCTTGATATGGGAGAACCAATTAAAATAGTTGATTTAGCTAAAAAGATGATAGAGCTTAGTGGAAGAAATGATATAAATATAGAATTTTGTGGTTTAAGACCTGGTGAAAAGTTATATGAAGAGTTACTCATAAATGATAGTGATGTAAAAACAGACTATGAATCAATAACTGTTGCAAAACCGACATACTTTAACATAGAAGAATTAAATGAAAAAATTGATGGATTATTGGTTTGTGAAGATAAAATAAAAGCTCTAAAAGAGATAGTTCCAGAGTTTGACCATAAATTAAACGATTAATAGTATAATTGCACGATTTTTTTACAAATATTCAATAACTTACACTTTTAGGAAATGTTATGTTTTTAACAAAGCTCATTTTTATTTTTATATTATCGATTCTATTTATATGGTTTTTAATTAGAAATGCTTATAAATTAGGATTGGTAGATATTCCAAATGAAAGAAGCTCCCACAAAAAAATAACTCCTAGAGGTGCTGGAATTGGATTTGGTTTAGCATTTTTTATAGGAAATGCGACCTTTGGATTCCATGATTTTTTACAATATTGGTATGTTTATTTGTCTATGTTTTTGGTTTTTCTTATCGGAATTGTTGATGATAGAAAAAACATCTCTCCAAAAGCCAAATTTTATGTAATCTTTCTGGCTGCAACTCTGCTTTATTACTATGGTATTTATATTGAAAATGTGGGATTATTTTTTGGTTATGAAGTAAATCTTTGGTATTTAGCTTTGCCATTTACTATGTTTGCAATAGCTGGTTTTACAAATGCTTTAAACCTAATTGATGGTATAGATGGACTTGCAGGAAGTATTTCAATAGTTATATTATCTAGTTTTTTACTTATTGGAATTCAATATGAAAATGATTTAATGATAAATATCACTTCAACTATGATATTTGCTATTTTTGCATTTTTATTTTTCAATTTTCCTCCAGCAAAAGTTTTTATGGGAGATAGTGGGAGTCTACTCTTAGGTTTTACAGTCTCTTTAGTAGCTGTTTTATCTATTCAACACATTCACCCAATAGCTATTTTATATCTTGGAGCAGTTCCAATTTTGGATACTTTGATTGTAATGGTTAGAAGATTAAGAAGAGGATTATCTCCTTTTAATCCTGACAAAACCCATCTACATCATATTTTATTACACTTTTTCAATGAAAGTGTTGGAAAAACACTACTCTTCTTGGTTTTATTACAAGTTATGTTTACTATGATTGGGTTGTTATTAGAATCATACTCTACAAATATTGGAGATAGTTTTATTTCTTTGGTTGCTATCTTTGCTTTTGGAATTATGTTTATAATTTTTTACATGATTTTTACAGGTATGTATAAAAGACAATTAATTATTGATAGAAGAGGAAGAAGAAAAAATATAGAAATAAAAAATAACCACTATTATGATATAATCGCACACCAAATCAAAAGGAATACAGTGAAAATAGATAGAGTATTATTAGTATTTGGAACAAGACCAGAAGCTATAAAAATGGCTCCTTTAGTAAAAGTATTGGAAGAAACAGCTGGTATTGAATCAAAGGTTTGTGTTACTGCTCAACACAGAGAGATGCTAGATCAAGTTTTAGATATGTTTGATATTAAACCTGATTATGATTTGAATATTATGAAACCAGGGCAAGATCTATTTGATGTTACAACAAATGTTTTAAATGGAATTAAACCTGTATTAAAAGAGTTTAAACCTGATATTGTTTTAGTACATGGTGATACCACAACTACAAGTGCTACTTCTTTGGCTGCTTTTTATGAAAAAATTGCAGTTGGACATGTGGAAGCTGGTCTTAGAACAGGTGATATTTATAGTCCATGGCCAGAAGAAGCAAATAGACAAATTACTGGTGTTTTAGCTACTTATCATTTTGCTCCAACTGCTACAAGTAGAAATAATTTAGTTAGAGAAAATAAAAATATTGATGATATTATAATTACTGGAAATACAGTTATAGATGCCCTATTTTTGGCTTTAGATAAAATTGAAAACAATAGCGAATTAAAAAATAGTATTATAGAAAATATTAGCAAATACTATAAATTTGATGAAAATAAAAAAATCATTTTAGTAACAGGGCATAGAAGAGAAAACTTTGGACAAGGATTTATAAATATTTGTGAAGCATTAAAAACATTGGCTTTAAATAATCCTGATGTTGATATTATCTATCCTGTTCACCTAAATCCAAATGTACAAAAACCTGTAAATGAAATATTATCAGATGTAAAAAATGTTTATTTAATTGAACCTTTACAGTATGAAAACTTTATTTATTTGATGAATAAAGCATACTTTATTATAACTGATTCAGGAGGAATACAAGAGGAAGCACCAAGCTTAGGAAAACCAGTACTTGTTATGAGAGATACAACAGAGAGACCAGAAGCTGTTGAGGCTGGAACTGTTAAATTAGTGGGAACAGATTCTTCAAAAATCATCCATGAAGCTCAAAAACTTTTAGATGATAAAGATGAATATGAAAAAATGAGTAAAGCACACAATCCTTATGGGGATGGAAAAGCTTGTCAAAGAATTGTAGATTTTATTAAGGATGTAAAATAATGATTAAAAAAGTTTGTGTTATAGGATTGGGTTATATTGGTTTACCAACGGCAGCATTATTAGCAAATAGAGGATATGACATACATGGTGTTGATGTTGTTCAAAGTACAGTTGATATTATTAATGAAGGAAGAATTCATATTGTTGAACCTGATTTAGATACTTTTGTAAGAGCTGCTGTTAATAGTGGAAACCTAAAAGCAGATACAAAACCTGCAAATGCTGATGTTTTTATTATAGCTGTTCCAACTCCCTTTCATGAAGGATTTGTTCCAAATGTTGATTATGTTGTAAGTGCTACAAAATCTATTGCTCCTTATGTACAAGAAGGAAATATTGTAATTTTAGAATCAACTTCTCCTGTTGGAACAACGGAACTTGTTGAAACTACTTTGAAAGAAGCTGGTGTTGATACAACTAAAATCTATGTTGCGCACTGTCCAGAGAGAGTTCTTCCAGGTCATATTATGAGAGAACTTGTGGAAAATGATAGAATTGTTGGTGGTTTAACACAAGAAGCAACTGATGCTACTGTTGAGTTTTACAAAACTTTTGTTCAAGGTCAAGTTCTAAGTACAGATGCAAAAACTGCAGAGATGGCAAAATTGACTGAAAACTCTTTTAGAGATGTAAATATTGCATTTGCAAATGAACTATCAATTTTATGTGATAAATTTGGAATTGATGTTTGGGAATTAATCTCTCTTACAAATAGACATCCAAGGGTAAATGTACTTCAACCAGGTGCTGGAGTTGGAGGTCACTGTATTGCTGTTGATCCATGGTTTATTGTTCATGCAGGTGGAAGTGATGCAAAAATCATAAGAACAGCAAGGGAAGTAAATACTTATAAAACAGAATGGGCTATTGAAAAAATAAAAAATGCAGCTTTGATGTTTGAAAACAAAAATGGAAGAAAAGCAAAAGTTGCTTGTATGGGATTGGCATTTAAACCAAATATTGATGATTTAAGAGAATCTCCAGCTTTACATATTACAAAACTTCTTAAAAATGATGGTTTTGAAATACTTGCAGTTGAGCCAAATATTACAACTCATAAATCTTTAGAGATTACAAATTATGAAGAGGCAATTGAAAAAGCTGATGTTATTGTTTATTTAGTTGCTCATAATGAGTTTAAAGGTTTAAAAATAGAAAACAAAGAAGTTATTGACTTCTGCGGTGTTACAAAATAAATAAAAAGGTAAGAAATGAATAAGATATGTGTAATAGGACTTGGATATGTTGGGCTTCCTTTGGCTCACGCTTTCTCTTCTAAATATAGCGTTGTTGGTTTTGACATCTCTAAATGGAGAATTGATGAACTTACAAGTGGTTATGATAGAACTTTAGAATTATCTAAAGAACAAGTTAATGAAGCTATCTCTAATGGTATGAAATTCTCTTTAGATATTAATGACATCAAAGATTGTAATATCTTCATTGTTACTGTTCCTACTCCTATTGATAAAAACAAAAGACCTGATTTAACTCCTTTAATCAAAGCTAGTGAAACTGTGGGTAAAGTTCTTAAAAAAGATGATATTGTTATCTATGAATCAACTGTTTATCCAGGTGCTACTGAAGAAGATTGTGTTCCTGTACTTGAAAAATTCTCTGGTTTAAAATTTAATGTTGATTTCTTCTGTGGTTACTCTCCTGAGAGAATTAATCCAGGTGATAAAGAGCATACAGTTACAAAAATTTTGAAAGTAACATCAGGAAGTACTCCTGAAATTGGGCAAAAAGTAAATGAACTTTATGCAAGTATTATAACTGCTGGTACTCATTTAGCTCCAACTATAAAAGTTGCTGAAGCTGCAAAGGTTATTGAAAACTCTCAAAGAGATATTAATATTGCTTTTGTTAATGAACTTGCAATTATTTTTAATAAACTTGGAATTAATACAAGTGATGTTTTAGCAGCAGCTGGTACAAAATGGAATTTCTTACCATTTAAGCCAGGTCTTGTAGGCGGACACTGTATTGGTGTAGATCCATACTATTTAACTCATAAAGCTCAAAGTATTGGATATAACCCTGAAATTATCTTAGCTGGAAGAAGGCTAAATGATAATATGGGAATTTATGTAGCAAATCAAGTAATAAAACTAATGATAAAAAAAGGACATAAAATAGAGGGTTCTAAGGTGTTAGTTTTAGGAATTACATTTAAAGAAAATTGCCCAGATATTAGAAATAGTAGAGTAATTGATGTAATAGAAGAACTTCAAGAGTTTGGATGCAATATTGATGTTTATGACCCATGGGCTGATAAAGAAGAGGTAAAACACGAATATAATTTGGAATTAACTGATTCTTTAGATTTTACTAAATATGAAGCTATTGTTTTGGCAGTTGCTCACAACGAATTTAAAACTTTAGATTTTACCAATGTAAATGGTGCTGTTACTTACGATATTAAATCTTTACTTAAAAATTGTGATGGAAGATTATAATTACTAATATATGAGTAAGAATAAAGACAATCACAAACACTTTGAGACAGAACACCTAAAAGAGAATCTCAAAGAGAGATCTGTAAAAGGTGGAGCGATTACACTAATCGCTCAAATCTCAAAACTACTTTTACAAATAAGTTCCAATGTATTTTTAGCAAGGCTTTTAACTCCAAATGATTTTGGTTTGGTTGCAATGGTAACCGTTGTTGCTACATTTATTGTGATGTTCAAAGATATGGGATTATCACAAGCAACCATTCAAAAAGCAGAAATTAATCACGCCCAAATAAGTACACTGTTTTGGATAAATGTACTTTTTGGAGCTGTTGTTATGGGAATAACTATTGCTTTATCTCCAACAATAGCCTCATTTTATAATGAACCTGCTCTTATAAATATAACTATTGCTTTGGCTTTTGGTCTATTTATTGGAGGATTAACTGTTCAACATCAAGCTTTACTAAAAAGACAAATGAAATTTAAACAACTTGCAATAATCGATGTTAGTGCAATGTTTTTAGGAATTACCTCAGCAATTATAAGTGCATATTTTGGTGCTGGATATTGGGCATTGGTAATCTTACAAATGGTTCAAGCATCTGTTATGATGATTTTATCTTGGTATTTTTCCAAATGGATTCCAGGGCTTCCTGTTAGAAATTCTGGTATTGGTTCTATGTTGGCATTTGGTGGATATATGACAATATATGGTTTTATAAACTATTTTGCAAGAAATTTAGACACTATTTTGATTGGTTATAAATGGGGTGCAACACCTGTTGGGATGTACTCAAGAGCATATTCTCTTTTGCTTTTACCAATAGGACAATTAACTGCACCTTTTTCAAGTGTAGCTGTACCTGCACTTAGCAGACTTCAAGATGAACCAGAACAATTCAAAAATTATTACTTAAAAACCATAAAAATCATAGCTTATATCTCAATGCCAATGATTGTTTCAATGGCTATATTATCCTATGAAATTGTTTATATAGTTTTAGGAGAGCAATGGATTGATGCTTCAAAACTTTTCCAAATTTTGGCAATTGCAGCATTTTGGCAACCAATAGCAAGTACCGTAGGTTGGGTATATGTATCTCTTAATAATGTAAAAAGAATGATGTATTGGGGATTTATAGGAACTTTTGTTATGGCTATTGCAATTATTTTAGGTCTTCCTTGGGGAGCTACTGGAGTTGCTATTGGATACTCTATTAGCATGTGGCTTTTGATAATTCCTCTTTTTGCATTTGCATTTTATAAAACGCCTATAACTTTGGGTTCTTTTTTTGCAACAATAAAATACCCTATTTTAATAACTATCATAAGTGGAATAGGATTTTATTTTTCCCATGAGTTTTTAAAAGATTATAATATTCTCATTTCATTATTTGGAACTTTAATTGGAGGAGCTTTACTTTTGGCTATTTTTGTAGTTTTATATAAACCTCTAAAAAATGATATGTTTGGCATAATTTCTAGTTTGAAAAATATTTTGCTAAAAAAAGGTAAATAGTGAAAATCTTAGTTATCCCAACTTGGCATCCAACCAAAGAAAAACCCCTTTTTTGCACTTGGATTTTAGCTCATATTGAAGCTTTAAAATCTGTGGGACATGATGTTTATGTTTTACATATTGATGTTGAACCAACAAATAATCAAGAAAATTTAGGGAAAAAGAGTTTTATTGAAGAGAGTTCTTCTAATCATCTTTTTTCAAAACTCTATATAAAAAATTCAAAATTTTACCGTACACGATTTTTTTACAAAAAAGCTTTAAACTCCTACACAAGTAGCTTATTTGAGATGTATGAAAAGATGAAAGAGAGTTGGGGAGAACCTGATGTAATACATGCACATGTATCTTTATATGCAGGATATGGATCTTCACTTCTTGGTAAAAGACACCACATTCCAGTTGTTGTAACTGAACACTACTCTGGTTTTGAAAGTGATGCTAAATATTTTTGGAGAGTTGGTGCATTTGCAAAAGAGATGGGCAAAAGAATTCAAGGTTTTTATACGGTTAGTAAAGCTTTCGCAAATAGAATAGAAAATACAAAATTAGTTGAAGTAACAGGTGTTTTACCAAATCCTGTGGATACAAATATTTTTTATCTAAGAGATGAAAAAAAAGAGTCTGATACTTTTGAAATAGTAACAGCTGGAAGTGCTACAAATATAAAAGGGATTGATATTTTACTGAATAGTCTTAATTTATTGGATGATAATATAAATTGGCATTTAACACTTTTTGGAAACTACAATAATATGGACAAATATAAACATCTTTTTAAAAAAGATTTTGATAAAAAAATCACAATAGCAGGAAAAGTTCCACAAGAAGAGTTAGCAAAAGCTTACTCAAAAAGTGATTTATATATTGTTTCAAGTAGAAGTGAAACGGCAAATGTTTCAATGCTTGAAGCAATGGCTTGTGGTCTTCCTGTGATTACCACAATTTGTGGAGGACCTGAGTCTTTGATAAATGAGAAAGTTGGAGAAACTATTCCATCTGGAAATCCAAAAGCATTGGCTGAAGCTATAAAAAAAGTTTATAACTCAAAAGAAAAATATAAAAAAGAAGATTTAATAAATTTTATAATAGATAACTATTCAAAAGAGGCTGTTGCACAAAAAATGTCAAAAGCTTATTATGAAGCTATCAACAAACTAGTTTAAGGGAAAATATGAAGAAAATATTATTATTAAATGACCATTTTCATTTTGGTGGTGGTGGAGATGCTGTTTTAAAATTTGAAATAGAGTTTTTACTAAAAAATGGTTACGATGTTTATACATACTCATTTAATAAAACTAAACCTGAAGGTGAAAAAAACTTTAGTTATATAGAAAATATCTCTGAAAAAAGCAAAAAGATTAAAAAATTTTTTGTAGCAAATGATATTGAAGAGGATTTCAAAAAAGCTTTGGAAAAAATCAAACCAGATTTGATTCATATTCATCTTATTTCAAAATACCCTTTGTCTATTTATAAACATCTAAAAGGGTACAAAGTTGTTCAAACTTTACATGGTCCAAATCTGTTTTGTGCTTCATCTTGGGGAGGTTTAAAAAACTCTTCTCCTTGTGAATTAGGAATTGGAATAAAATGTTATTCAAAAGGTTGTGTTTCCCTATCAACTGCCCTACTTTATACACAACTACAAAATAGATATTGGAATGATTTAAAAAACAATACAACACTTTTTCATAGCCCTTCAAGACAACTTTATGCGAGTGCAAAAAGATTGGGATTAACAAACTCTACATATATTCCATTGGGAATTGATAGGGTATTTATGGAAGAAGTTGAAAAACCTATCAACGAAAAACCTGTAATTTTATTTGTGGGAGCAATAGCTGAGCAAAAAGGTATTCATATACTAATTGAAGCTATGAAATTAATCAAAGATAAAAGTGATGCTGTTTTAAAAATAGCAGGTGGTGGAGTTTTAAAACCTTGGGTAGAAGAGCAAATAAAAACTCATAATTTAACAAATGTTGAATTATTAGGTTTTGTAGATCATAAAAAAATTAGAGATTTATATATAAATGCTGATATTTTTATTTTACCAAGTGTTTGGACAGAACAGTTTGGATTAGTTGGACCTGAAGCCCTTGCTTGTAAAACAGCTTGTATAGGAAGCAATATTGGTGGTATTCCTGAGTGGTTATATCACAATGAATGGGGATTGGTTGTTCCTCCAAATCAACCAACGGATTTAGCACAAGCTATTGTTAAATTGGCTTCAAATCCACAATTAAGAAAAGAGATGGGTGAAAAAGGAAGAGAGTTTGCACTTAGAGAATATAGCCCTATAAAATATGAAGAGAATATTATAAATATGATAGAAGAGGTTTTACAACAAAAATGAGTAAAATAATTTACAATATAAGTGGAAGAAATTTTAAAGAAAAAAGTCTTGGAAGAAAGATTTATGAAGTTATAACTTGCTGGAAAAAAAATCACAATATTGAAGTTATTTGTGGTGGCGATATTGGACAAAAAGAAGAAGCTTCAACTTCTACTTCCTATGGAAATGCAAATCATTATAATCAATCATATAGAAAAAACAAACTATTAGAACCTTTGGTTCATAGTGTTTCAGAGATAAAAGATATTATTCATGATAAAAAAATGTATGAAGCAATTTGCGAAAAATATGATAATCAAGATATAAAATTAGTATGGGAGCGTTCTTCAAGACTTCATTATGCAGGTTATAGATATGCGAAAAAAAGAGGTGTTCCTTTTGTTTTAGAGTGGAAAGACCACTTAGTAGATTATAAATTTTCACTATTAAAACCATTTGCTCAATTTATAGAAAACTATAAAAATAAAAATGCTGATTATTTGGTTGTGGAATCAAATGTTTTAAGAGAGCAACTAGCAAAAGAAGGTGTAGACAAAAATAAAATTTTAGTTGCTTATAATGCCGTAAATGCTGATGAATTTAAACCATCAGAGGAATATAGAACAGAGTTTAGAAATTTTCTAAATATTGATGAAAACTGTACTTTAGTGGGATATTTAGGAAGTTATACCTTTTATCATGATACAAAAAGATTGATTTTAGCAGCAAATATTATCAAAAAAAGTGGTGTTAAAAATATCAAAATATTACTTGTTGGAAATGGTAAAGAGTTCAAAGAGTGTTATGAATTAGCTCAAGAATTAAATCTTTTGGAAGATATGGTAATTTTCAAAGAGGGTATTCCAAAAGAGCAAGTTCCAAAAGTTTTATCTGCACTTGATATTTCTATTTTACCAGGTTCAACTGATATAATTTGTCCTATAAAAGTTTTTGAATATATGGCTGCTCAAACTTTGTGTATTGTTCCAAATTATGATTGTAACAAAGAAGTTATTGAAGATGGAGTTGATGGAGTTTTATTTAAACCTTTTGATGAAAAAGATTTAGCAGATAAAATTGTAAATTTACATGAACATCCACAAAACTTAAAACAGATGGCAAAAAATGCAAGAGTTCACGCACAACAAAAATTTACATGGGAAAATACTTGGGCAAAAGTTATGAATGAAATTGTTCAAAAGAGTTGCAAATGATAAATAAATTTTTTAGAATAAAAGATGGTTTTTGTAGAAAATTATCAAATATTATCTATAAAGCTAGAATCAAAAATGTTGGTACTGGTACATATTTTGATTTAGATGTAAAAATACATAATCCACAAAAAATATCCATTGGAAAAAATTGTAATATAAATAGTGGCGTTATTTTACAATCATGTGAAGAGGGAGAGATTAAAATAGGAAATGGCGTAATTATCTCTTACAATACAACTATTTTAACAGGTGGAATGGATTTGGATAAATTTCCAAATGAAAGAGGACATATTTCAAAAAATGTAATTATTGAAGATAATGTTTGGATTGGTGCAAATTGTACTATTTTACCAGGAATTACAATAGCTTCAAATAGTGTTGTAGCTGCTGGAAGTGTTGTTACAAAAGATGTAAAAAGCAAAACTATTGTTGCTGGAGTTCCTGCAAAAATCATAAAAGAGGCTAATTAATGAGAGATTTAATTTTTAAAATACTAAGTTCCCTACTTTCTAATTATCATTTTGCAATGCTAAAAAGAGTATATCTTCACTTAAGATATAAAAAAATTCCAAAGGGATTAAACTTCAAAAATCCCTCAACATTTAGTGAAAAAATAAACTACTTAAAACTATTTAGAACTCAAAAAACAGGTTCTATTTTTGCAGATAAAATAGAAGTTAAAAAATTTATTAATGAGAAATTTGGAGATAAATATCTAATTCCAACCATTGCAACATTTGATAGTGTTGATGAGATAGATTGGGAAAAACTTCCAAAAAGTTTTGTAATAAAAGCAACTCACTCCTCTGGAATGAATTTTATTTGTGCCGATAAATCTCTTTTTGATGAAAATGAGATAAAAGAGAAAATGAGAGCTTGGCTAAAAGTTGATTATGCAAAAGTTGGTGGAGAGTGGCAATATAATCTTCAACCAAGACTTATTTGTGAAGAGTATTTGGAAAATACAAAAGAAAATTCACTTTTAGATTACAAATTTTTCTGTTTTAATGGTGAAGCAAAATATGTTCAAGTGGATATTGATAGAAATAAAAGCCACGCAAGAAATTTTTATGATTTAAATTGGAATTTACAAGATTTTTATTTTGTTTATCCAAACTCAGATACAAAAGTTGAAAAACCTGCAAAATTTGAAGAGATGGTAAATGTGGTAAATACTTTGAGTGCTGGATTACCATTTATGAGAGTTGATTTATATTTTTACAAGGATAGAATCTATTTTGGAGAGATGACTTTTCATCCAGAGGGTGGTTGTGGATTTTTTGTACCTTATGAAATAGATATGAAATTGGGTGAGTTAATAAAACTATGAAAAAAATTGTAATAAATGCACTAAGCGCCTTAAGAGGTGGTGGACAAACCTATCTTATAAATCTATTGGAACATTTACCAAATGGTGATTATTCAATAGTTCTTATAGTAAATAGCAACAACAAAGATGTATTTCAAAAATATACAAATGAAAAAGTTTTTATATATGAAGCACTGTTTGCTTCAAAAAGTATAATTCATAGAACATTTTGGGAACATTTTGCTTTGCCTAAATTTTTGTTAGAACAAAAAGCAGATGTTTATTATGCTCCTGGTGGAATAATGACAACAAAGGTTTCAAAAACAATTACAACAGCAACAGCACTTAGAAATATGCTACCTTTTGATGATAATGAAAGAAAAAGATTTCCTCTAATCTCATATATTAGATTTAAATTATGGCTTTTGAGATATGTATTTTTGAAATCATACAAGATGTCCAATAAAGTTGTTTTTATATCTGAGCATTCAAAATCTGTGGTAAAAGAGTATTTACCAAATATTGATGAAAAAAGTATAGTGATACCCCATGGATTAAATGAACAATTTTTAAACTCAAAAAGTGAATTTAATTTGCCAGAAAAGTTAGAAAAAAATATGTTTTATTTGTATGTTTCTATCCTTGATGTTTACAAGGCACAAAAAGATATAATCCACGCTTGGAAAATCTTAAAAGAAAAAGGTTTTAAATATCCACTTGTTTTGGTAGGACCTAAATATAATCAGTATGGAGAAGAGGTTTTACAACTAATAAAAGATGAAAATTTAGAAGATAGTGTAATTTATCTCGGAAAAGTTGATTATGAAAAACTACCTAGCCTTTACAAATCAGCAAGAGCTTTGATTTTTGGTTCTTCTTGTGAATGTTGTCCAAATATTTTACTTGAAAAATTATCAGCAGGAAGACCTGTGTTATGTTCAGATATTGAACCTATGCCAGAGTTTGCACAAGATGCTGCACTATATTTTAATCCATACAAACCTCAAATGCTTGTGGATAGAGTTTTGGAGCTTGAAAATAGTGAAGAAAAAATGGAAGATTTAAGCCAAAAAGCTTATAAACAAGCTTTAAAATTTAATTGGGATTTAACTATCTCAAAAACTATTAATTTTTTATTGAATACTAAAGGAGATTTATAATGTTTAAAGATAAAGTTTTATTAATTACTGGAGGAACAGGTTCTTTTGGAAATGCTGTTTTAAGAAATTTTTTAAATACAGATATAAAAGAGATTAGAATTTTTTCTAGGGATGAATTAAAACAAGACCTTATGAGAAAAAGCTACAATCACGATAAACTGAAATTTTATCTTGGTGATGTTAGAGATGTAAACTCTCTTGAAGATGCAATAAAAGGTGTTGATTATATATTTCACGCAGCTGCACTTAAACAAGTTCCTTCTTGTGAATTTTATCCAATGCAAGCAGTACAAACAAATGTTGTAGGAACAGAAAATGTTTTAAATGTAGCAATTAGAAATAAAGTAAAAAATGTGATTGTATTAAGTACAGACAAAGCTGTTTATCCAATAAATGCTATGGGTATTAGTAAAGCTATGATGGAAAAAGTAGCTGTTGCAAAAAGTAGAACAGTAAAAGATGATGAAACAGTAATTTGTTGTACAAGATATGGGAATGTTATGGCTTCAAGAGGTTCTGTAATTCCACTTTTTATAGATCAAATCAGAAATGGTAAAGATATAACTATCACAGACCCTAATATGACAAGATTTATGATGAGTTTAGATGATGCGGTTGATTTGGTTATGTTTGCATTTAAAAATGGAAAAAATGGTGATATTTTTGTTCAAAAAGCTCCAGCTGCAACTGTTGGATTATTAGCAAATACAATGACAAAAATGTTAGGAAAACCTGAACACTCTATCAAAGTTATTGGAACTAGACATGGTGAGAAACTTTATGAAACTCTATTAACAAGAGAAGAGATGGTTAATGCTGTTGATATGGAAAACTATTATAGAATTCCAGCTGATAATAGAGACTTGAACTATACTAAATATTTTGAAGAGGGACAAGTTATCACAGAAGCCACAGATTATCACTCTCACAATACAAAAAGACTTAATGAGGAAGAGTTAAAACAGATGTTATTAAGTTTAAGAGAAATTCAACACGATTTAAAAGAGTTTGGAGTAATTGCATGAAAACCGTAATGACCATAGTAGGAACTAGACCAGAAATTATAAAACTAAGTCGAGTTATAGCTGAACTTGATAAATATACAAATCACATTTTAGTTCACACTGGACAAAATTATGATTATGAATTAAATGAAGTATTTTTTAATGATATGGGTATCAAAAAACCTGACTATTTTTTGAATGCAGCAGCAGATAACGCAGCACTTACAATTGCAAATGTAATAAGCACTTCTGATAAACTTTTTGAAGAGTTAAAGCCTGATGCTGTTCTACTTTATGGAGACACAAATAGCTGTTTATCTGTAATCTCTGCAAAAAGAAGAAAAATTCCAATTTTCCATATGGAAGCTGGAAACAGATGTTTTGACCAAAGGGTTCCTGAAGAGATAAATAGAAAAATTGTTGATCAATTAAGTGATATAAATATGACTTTAACTGAACATGCAAGAAAATATTTAGTAGCAGAAGGATTAAGACCAGAAACAGTTATAAAAACTGGTTCTTCTATGCAAGAAGTTTTAGAATACCATAAAAATGATATTAAAAATTCAAAGGTTTTAGAAACTTTAAATTTAAAACCTAAAGATTTTTTTATAGTTAGTACACATAGAGAAGAGAATGTTGATAGTGAGCAAAATTTTAGTGATTTACTTGATTCATTAAATAAAATAGCACAAACTTATAACAAAAGAGTTATAGTATCTACCCATCCAAGAACTAGAAAAAAACTTGAATTATTAGATAAAAAAGATTTTAATCCATTGATTGAGTTTATGAAACCTCTTGGATTTTTTGACTATATAGCTTTACAACAAAATGCCTATTGTGCAATAAGTGATAGTGGAACAATAACTGAAGAGTCTTCTATTTTGGGATTCCCTGCTATTACAATTAGACAGGCACATGAAAGACCTGAAGGTATGGATGAAGGAACATTAATTATGTCTGGATTAAAAAGTGAAGATATAATAAACTCTATAAATATAGTAACTGAGCAATGTTTAGAAAAACCTATGGATATTGTAAAAGATTATGATACTTCAAATGTATCAAAAAAAGTTGTAAGAATTATTGTGAGCTATATAGATTATATAAATAGAACTGTTTGGAAAAAATATTAAGGATATATTATGCAAAAAGAGAAAATATTAATTTTAGGTATAACAGGAATGTTAGGACATACTCTTTTTAAAGAGTTAAATAAGAATGAAGATTTTGAAGTATTTGGAACAACAAGAAGTAAAGGTGGATTGGAGAGTTTTTTCACAAGCTCTGAACTTGAAAGAATAAGAGGAAATGTTGATGCAGACAATTTTGATACAGTTGTAAGAGCAATAGCTTCTGTTCAACCAACTGTGATTATAAATTGTATAGGTATTATCAAGCAATTACCTATTTCAAATGACCCTCTAACAGCAATAACAGTAAATGCACAGTTACCACATAGAATCTCTTTGGTTGCAAGAAGTGCAAATGCAAGATTTATTCACATTAGTACAGATTGTGTATTTAATGGAAAAGATGGAAACTATACAGAGAAAAGTCCATCTAATGCAGAAGATTTATATGGTAGAACAAAATTCTTAGGAGAAGTTCATTATCCTCACTGCGTAACTATTAGAACTTCAATTATTGGACATGAATTAAAAACTAATTTTAGTTTAGTTGATTGGTTTATGGCACAATCAAATGAAGTGAATGGATTTACAAAGGCTATGTATAGTGGATTCCCTACTATGGAAATAGTAAATATTATAGCAAACTATGTTATTCCTAATAAAAAACTAAGTGGATTATATCAAGCTTCTAGTAATCCTATTTCTAAATATGAACTACTAAAAATAATAAAAGATGTTTATAAAAAAGATATAAAAATAAATCCTACTGATGATTTTGTATTAGATAGAACATTAAATAGTGATAAATTCAAAGAAGCTACAGGTTATAAATCACCAAGTTGGGAAGAGTTAGTTCAAACAATGTATAACCATGTTATGAGTGATGACTCATACAAAAATAAACCATTTAGAAAGTAAAAAAATGAAGATTTGTTTAATTGTTGATGATTATATGCCAGATAGCATAAAAGTTGCTGCAAAAATGATGCACGAACTTGCTATTGAGTTTCAAAAAAATGGACATATAGTCACAGTAATTACTCCAAATCCAAAACTAAATAAAGAGCTAGATATTATCACTTTAGATGGTGTTAAGATATGCAGATTTAAATCAGGTGAAATAAAAAATGTTTCAAAAGTTAAAAGAGCTATAAATGAGACTATGCTTTCATATAAAGCGTGGAGTATTTGTAACTCTATTTTTAAAAATGATAAACATGATTTAATAGTTTATTACTCTCCAACCATATTTTTTGGTTTATTAGTTAAAAAATTAAAAAAACTTTGGAATGCTCCTAGTTATCTAATTTTAAGAGATATTTTTCCACAATGGGTTATAGATAATGGTATGCTAAAAGAGAACTCTCTAATTACAAAATACTTTAAATACTTTGAATCAATAAATTATGATAGTGCAGATATAATTGGTTTGATGTCCCAAGAAAATCTAAATTGGTTTAATCAAAAACATAATCATATATATAAAACTGAACTTCTTTATAATTGGGCTTCTGATACACCAACTTTAAATGAAGATAATGGATATAGAAAAAAATTAAATTTAGAAGATAAGATTATCTACTTTTATGGTGGAAATATGGGTCATGCACAAGATATGATGAACCTTATTAGACTTGCAAAAAATATGCAAGAGTTTCCAAAAGCACATTTTTTATTTGTTGGTGCGGGAGATGAAGTTGAAACTATGAAAAATGCTCTAAAAGAGCAAAACATTAAAAATACAACTATTCTTCCAGCAGTAAATCAGAAAAAATTCTTAGAAATTTTATCTCAAGTTGATGTTGGATTATTTACTCTAAATTACAACCATAAAACTCATAATTTCCCTGGAAAACTTTTAGGATATATGTGTGAAAGTAAACCTATTTTAGGAAGCATAAACCCACATAATGACTTAAAAGAGGTTGTAGAAAATGCAAATGCAGGATTAATTAGTGTAAATGGAGAGGATGAATTACTTTTTGAAAATGCTAAAAAACTTTTAGATGATGAAAGTAGAAAAACTATTGGTGAAAATGCTAATAAACTATTAAAAGATAGTTTTTCAGTGGAAGCAACTGTAAAACAAATCCTAGAATCTACCAAATAAAAATATACTATGAAAAAATTGATAAAATATCTTATTCCTCTCATACTATTTATTTTTGCTTTTATTAACTTTGGTAAATATTTAGATGATACAGACACACCTCAAAAATCTGATATTATAATCTGTTTGGGTGGTGGAGCAAAAGAGAGAACTATAAAAGCTATTGAACTTTATAATAATGGATTTTCTAATAGTAAAAAACTTATCTTCACAGGAGATAATAGAACAAAAAAAGCAAAAGAAGAGAATAAAGAAGATAGTAGAATTATATTCCTAAGAGAAAATAATATAAACAATATCGACTATACTCTCCAAAGAGATATAAAAAATACAAAAGCTGAAATGTTATTTATAAAAAATCTTATGTTAGAAAAAAATTACAAATCAGCAATCATAATATCAGATACTCCACATAGTAGAAGAATAAAAACCCTATTAGCTCTTATTCATACTCCAAATGATGAGAATTTAACCTTTAATGTTGTAGGAACCAATACCTCTTGGTGGAATAGTGAAGAGTATTATAAAAATAATCATTCACTAAAATATGCAATATCTGAGGCTATTAAATTATCTTATGCCTATGTGGCTTATGGGATAGGTTTAGATGAGTTTTTTGAAAGTTTAAGAGAGCCTATCATAAACCCTCTTGAAAAAAAGATTAGTGAATTATTACTTCTAATTCACTAAGCTTTTAGAGCTTTTACTATTTTCATCAAATAGTCAGCAGAATTTTTTGCACTTGATTTTAAGAACTCATCAAAATCAAATCCAGCATCCATATCAGCACTATCAGAAATAGCTCTTAATATAAAAAATGGAATATTTAAAGCATCACAAACCACAGCTACACTTGCACCTTCCATCTCTAATGCATCCGCTTTAAAAGTTGATTCTATAAAGTTCTTTCTATCAGTTGAGTGAACAAATTGATCACCAGTTGCAATTGTTCCAACAATCACTTTTAAATCATTTTCATTTGCAACTTTTATAGCAACATCTCTTAAACTTTTTGTAGTTTCAACAAAAACATTTCCACCTGGTACATATCCATTAGGGTGACCAAAAGCAGTTATATCTAAATCATGTTGGCAAAGTCTATCAGCGATTATTAAATCACCAATTTGAAGTTTTGGATTGATTCCTCCAGCAACTCCAGAAAAAAGAAGTGTATCACAACCAAATTTTTCAATCATAGTAGTTGCAGTTAAACTAGCAAATACTTTTCCAATTTTTGAATAAGCAATAACAATATCTAAACCATTAAAATTTACTTCATAATATTTATTATTTGCAAACTCTATAACATTTACTTTTTCAAAGTGGGCTAAAAGAGGCTCAATTTCCTCTTCCATAGCACCCATGATTGCTAATTTAGTCATTTAATTCACCTAAAACTGCTTCTAAAGTTTTCATATCAGAAACATTTGATGTTGGTTTATCAGTAATTTTTTTATTTAAACCTTTTAAAACTATTCCATTTCCAAATTCAATAAACATATCAACTTTGTCACTATGAGCAGAAATTGATTGTTTATATTTAACTGGGCTTGTTAATTGAGAAGCTAATAACTCTATTGCTTCAGCTTTTGTAGTATAAGCATTTGTACTAACATTTGAAATAACTGATGAAAATTCATCTTTTAAGAATTTTTCTAAATATGGAGTTAAACTCTCAACTGCACTTTGTAATAATTCACAGTGAGATGCAACAGACATATCTAAAACGATAGCTCTTTTTGCACCAGAGGCTTTAAATACATCTACAAGTGATTCTAAATCAGCTTTAATTCCAGCAAGTACAAGTTGTCCATCCATATTATAATTTGCTGGCCAAACTTTCTTACCTAAAGCTCTTTGCTCCTCACAAACTCTTTCAACAGTAGCATCATCAATACCAACTAATGCCATCATACCTGCACCTCCACCAGAACAAGCTTCAGTCATAAATAAACCTCTTTTATGAACTAATTCAACAGCATCTAAATAATCCATTGCACCAGCAGCAACTAATGCTGAAAATTCACCTAAAGAGTGACCTAAAACAAATTCAGGAGTAATGTTACATTTTTCTTTGAAAATTGCACATGCAATTGAACTTACTAATAAAATTGCTGGTTGAGTAAACTCAGTTTTTCCTAAATTTTCATTCTCTTCAAAAAGTAATTTTTCAAAATCAATTCCAAGTCTATCACTTGCTTTTGAAATCATATCTTTAGCTATATCACTATTTTCAAAAAAATCTTTTCCCATTCCAACAGTTTGACTTCCTTGTCCAGGAAAAATAAAAGCAACTTTTTTCATTTTAAGTACCTCTTGTTATAAAGTTTATATGATTAAAACCATTTTTTAAAGTTAAATTTCATAACCCTAAAAAATAGTTTTGCCCAAATGTAAAAATACACTTGGGCAAAAAAGAAATTTGTAAATCTAAAAAGATTAGTGGCAACCACATCCACCGTGAGAATGTCCATGATCATGTCCTGTTCCACAAGAACCTCCACCGTGTGAGTGACCATGTCCCCCACCACCACAACATCCACCACCCATAGCGGCAAATCCACCAACAACACCTGATTGAATCTCTTCTTCAGTTGCATCTCTTAAAGATAAGATTGAAACTGAGAACATAAGATTTCTTCCAGCCATTGGATGATTATAATCAATTGTTACATCGTTATCAGAGAAAGATTTAACAACAACTTGCACAGTCTCTCCATGTTCACCTGAACCATATAAAGTCATACCTTCAGCAAGTTCAATTCCTGCGAACTGCTCTTTTGGTAAAACTTGTACAGCTTCTTCATTATATTCACCATAAGCATCTTTTGCTTGAACTAAAACATCAGCTTGCTCATTAGCTTCCATAGTAACAAGTTTAGATTCTAAACCTGAAATTATTTGACCTTTTCCAGAAACAAACTCTAATGGAGCTTGTCCAACATTTGAATCTAATTGCTCACCTGTATTTGCATCTTTTAAAGAGTATTCAATACCTATTACTTTGTAAGACATAACTATTTCCTTTTAAAAATTATAATTTAGATAAATTCTTCTTTGCCGCTTTTGATTCAGAAGAATCAGGGTAAAGTTCCGTTAATGTACTATAAAATGTCTTAGCATTATCTTTATCACCAGATTTCTCAAAAGAGATTGCACTATGGAGAAGTAGTTTAGGCATATAAGATGCTTTATCATTTAACATTGCAGATTTTTTAAAATGACCTATAGCAGTATCATATTTTTTTTTGTTATATGCAATTTCACCTAGATAAAAATTAACTTCGGCTGGCTTATAGTTAGCTTCAGATAATCTATTAAATTTTGAATTTGCTGATTTATAATTATTAGAAGAAAAATCTTCTTTAGCACTACTTAATAACTTACTTTTTTCTTCTGAAGTAAGTTTTTTATTCACTGTACTCTCTTCTACCATTACCAAATCTTTATCTTCAGTTGCATTCATACTTGACTTAGATGAAGTATTGTTAGAAGTGCTAGAAGATGTTTTAAATCCCATAGCTTTTTTTAACTCATCAAACTCTTCTTTCGTAACAAATTGATCCATATTTTTTTTCAATTCATTAGAAGATACATATTGTTCATTAATTTTATTAACTAATGTAGATAATTTAGAAACAGCCGATTTCAAACTTGATATACTACCCTTTAAATCTTTTTCTGTTTCTTGATTAATTCCTGAATTTGTTTGAGAAGCTTCTAAACTTTTATTTGCTATGTCTGAAGACATATCGACTCTTTTTGTTAGCTCATCAACTTTCATAGCAGTTGAATTAAGTTTAGCAGAATCACCTTCGTAAGTAGATTCAATACCTTCTAATCTAGTATTAATTGAATTTAATAATGAGTTTACATCGTTTAATTTTAAAGAGAGTTCGTTTATGTTTTTTTGGTTTTTGAGTATGTGTTTTTCAGTAGAGCTAAGACCATATTGACCGCCTGATTCATCAGCAAAAACTGAAGCTTCTTGAGCTCCAGCTATTGTTGAAATAATCACTAATGGCAGAATAAATCTATTCATTTATGATTAATTATTTGCTTAGAGCGTGCTCAACTCTTCTGTTTTTTTGCCAACAATCTTTAGTTTTATCAGTACAAACTGGACTACTTTCACCTAAAGAAACTGTTACAACGTTTGCATTAACACCATTTGCAGTTAAAATATCTTTAACAGCGTTTGCTCTTTTTAATCCTAATGCGTAGTTGTACTCATCAGTTCCCCATTCGTCAGTATTACCAGAAACTTTAACAGTTACATCAGAAGCTAATGGAGATAATTTAGAAGCATTTGCTAATGCTTTATCTTTGTTCTCACCACTTACATCATATTTATCGAATCCGAAGTAAATGTGTTGAATTAAAACTTTTTTACCGTTGATTGTATAATAAACACCATCTTCAGTAGCCTCACCCATAGAGAAACCATTATCTGCAACTTCGTTAACATTTGTATCTGGAATGTTATTTAAAGCAGCTTGATCTGCATTTGCATTAACATCTACATTTTTTTCACTACAACCAGTTGTAAATAATAGTGAAGCAACTAATAATGAGTATAAACCTAATTTTTTCATCGTCAATCCTTATTTGAAAATTTGCGAAATTATATTAAATCAAAACTTAATTGAATATTAAATTTTTGAAAACCTTTAAACCTTGTTTTTTACCAATCAATAGACTGGATTTTACCGCTATTTATCGGGAATAAAAAAGATTTATTGAAATCTAATCTGATGATACCAACAGAACTTCTTCCATCATTTTTTATATATAATAGAGATTCTCCATCTAAAGAGAATTTCGGGAACTGATTTATTCCACTAGAAGTTAATCTTTTTAATTCAGCAGATTTCGTTGAAATTAGATATAAATTAAAACTTCTTCCCAATTCATTTGATTCATCTTTACCACTATAAACTATAAAATTCTTAAATGCTGTAGCCGAAGTATTATTTTTACCGTGATAAACTAGTCTTTCAACACCACTTGAGCCAACTGACTTAACAAATATATTTGGATTACCTAATCTATCAGAAACAAAAACAATTCTTGAATCATCTTCTATAAATTGTCCACCAACATCTATCCCGCCATAATTGGTTAAATTAGTTTTACTTCTACTTCTTGTATTGTACAAATAAATATCAGGCTGTGAATTCGGTGCAGCCGTTATCAATATTTTTGAACCATCAGCATTAACATCAGAACAAGCTATCATACCATTAGACTGCATAACAACCTCTTTTTGTTTATTGTAAATATTTAACTTAACTAAAGTTGGTTTTTCATAATTATAAGAAGTATAATAAATAGATTTTTGTTCAGCATCAGCCCATTTTGGGAAAATATTTAAACCACCAGAAATAATTGTTTTTTTATACTGTAAAGTATAATCACCAATTACAATATCTGCTTTACCAGAACCTCTATAAACAGACATAATAACAAATCTATTCATCCAAGCAATACTTGGAGCTTTAAAATAATCATTGATTGCAATTGCTGTATTATGTGCTAAAAATGGATATCTAGCCTCTTGAGAAGTAGTGAAATTCTTTTCTAAAAATAAAGCCTTGGCATTAACATCATAAAATTTAGCTAAAAGTGTATAAGAAGAACCTGCTCCACCACTAGCTGTTAAATTTATAAAAAGATCTATACCTTGATTGGCTAAAGTAATTAAATCTGGACTACTTTCATAGCTAACTGAACCTACTTGAGATTCAACAACTTCAAAATGACCACTAACTAGTAAATCTTGTGCCAATGCTTTTTTTACTTTAGATAGAGTATCAATCTCTGAAGTATTAGATGCTATACCAATTGCGACCCTTGGTAACACACCACCTGTTTTTTTTACAATTTCTAATTTTGCATCTACTTGTGCAAAAACAGAACAAATAAAAAAAGAAATAAACAATAAAATTCTTAACATAAATTACCTCTCTGATTTAAAATCAACATCAATCTCAATAGTCCTATTAGATTCAGGTATTGGATATTGAATAATTTTTTGTTCTTCTAAAAATTCTTTTAATGAAATATTAAAAGTTTCATCTGAAGAGTAATTAATAAATTTATATTCAAATTTCCCATCAGGATAAATTCTAACACGAACCACTGCTTTTAAACCCTCTCCAACACCAGGCCAAACATCTAACAGTTTTTGAACTGCTTCAAAATACTTATTACTTTCACCTTTAGAAGCATTACTTTTTTTATGAGTAGTTGTTGTTTTTTCCTCATTTAACAATTTATCAATTGTTTGATTATTAGAACGCTTCTCTTTTTCAAACTTTGCTTTAAATCTTTTTGCAGGTAATGTTTTTTCAACATCTGTTACTTCTTCTTTAACAACAGTTTTTGCTGTCTCTTTAACATTTGCAAACAAAGAATTAATATCAGGTTTTTTTTCTTCCTCAGCACTTTTTGAAGCTGGTTTTTCTATAACTTCTTCTTTTTTTTCTATCTTCTTTTCTGTTTTTTCTTCAACCATTTTTTTGTCACTAATTTCATTAATCATGTCAAGTTCCATTACAGTTTCAGTTTGCTTAATAGCAAAAGTTTTAACTTCTGGAGAAGATAAGTAATAAATAACAAGTACACACAAAAGGACATAAAAAGAGAAAGAAACTAATCCAGACAATACAAATGATGACTTACTTTGCATAAATCATCCATCAGTTACTAAAGACACTTTAAAGAAACCAGCTTCTTTAACAGACTTTAAAATAAAAACTATATCATCATATTTCAAAGATTTATCAGCTCTTATATAAATAGGAGTTAATTTATCTTTTCCTGTTGTAGAAAGTAAAAAAGAATCAGGGAAATTTTTAATTTCTACTTTATTTTTGTTTAGAAGTACTGTTCTGTCAGCTGAAACGATTATATCTATTTTAGCTACAGATTGAACTTGAGATGACCTGCTACCTTTTGGCAAACTTATAGGCTCCTCATATTCAATAACAGGTGCTGTTACCATCATAATAGCCAAAAGAACAAGCATAATATCCACTAAAGGTGTAATATTTAAATCTGGTTTTTCATTAAAATCATACACTAAATTAACCTTTAGCAATCAAAATTTGAGCTTGTGCTTTTAAATAAGTATTTAATTCATACAATTTTCTTGACAAAATTTGATGAAATGTATAAGCAAATATAGCAACTAAAATTCCAGCAGCTGTTGCAACCAAAGCTTCACTAATTGCAGGAGCAATTATGTTAAAAGAAACTTTTGATTCATTTGCAAATTTTGCAAAAGATTCAAGTATACCAATTACTGTTCCAAATAATCCTATAAAAGGAGCTGTAGAAGATATAATTGCTAACCATGAAATTCCTGTACTAGCATCTTTCATTATATTAATTTCACATGCATACAAAAGTTCTTTTGAATTTGAATTACTAACACATTTTGTCAATGCTGAAAATGGAGAAGCTATTCCACCTCTTGTAGTTAAAGATTCTAATGATTTCTGTTCATTACTAATAGAAGTAGTTAAAGAAAAGTATTTATATAAAAAAATCCACACCGCTAATATAATGTATAGCGACAGTAGTGCCAAAACTATATAAGATATAGCACTACCATTTAATAAATAATTTAAAATTGCATCTACTGTCATAATATTCTGTTACGCAAAAGAATTTATTTTAGCTTCAACAGCTGCTAAAGATATATTTGAATCCTTAACAGAGTTAACCAATTTCTTAGCTGCTTCGATATTTTTAGCTACTTCAGAATCTTTACCTGAAGTAAGTGCAATAGCACCATCTGCTAAAACATCAACAGACTTTTCATCTACTTTAACATGTCCCCAGTTAATAGCAACTGCCTCTGTAGAATTATTTTTTTCAATCACGATTACACCAACTGTTAATGAAGAAACAAGTGAAGCATGACCAGGTAAAACACCGAACTCTCCCTCTTTTCCAGGAAGAGTAACAGTTTTTACATCATCATTAAATATTTCTCCATTTGGTGTAACTATTGATAATTTTATTGTATCCATTGTTACGCCTTAATGGTTTTTATTTCATTTTCTCAGCTTTAGCTAGAACCTCGTCAATTCCACCAACCATATAGAATGCCATTTCTGGGATACTATCATATTTTCCATCTAAAATACCCTTGAAACCAGCAATAGTATCTTTTAATTCAACATATTTACCTGGACTTCCTGTAAATACTTCAGCAACGAAGAATGGTTGTGATAAAAATCTTTCGATTTTTCTAGCTCTTGCAACTACAAGTTTATCAGCTTCTGATAACTCGTCCATACCAAGAATAGCAATAATATCTTGTAAATCTTTGTATTTTTGTAATACAGATTGAACACCTCTTGCTACATCATAGTGTTCTTGACCAATGATATCTGCACTTAAAATTCTAGAAGTAGAATCAAGTGGATCAACCGCTGGATAAATACCTTTTTCTGCAATTTTTCTATTTAAAACTGTTGTTGCATCTAAGTGAGCAAAAACAGAAGCAGGAGCAGGGTCAGTTAAGTCATCCGCTGGTACATAAACTGCTTGAACAGAAGTAATAGAACCTTTAGAAGTTGAAGTAATTCTTTCTTGTAATTTACCCATTTCAGATGCTAATGTTGGTTGATATCCAACCGCAGAAGGAATTCTTCCTAATAATGCAGACATTTCAGAACCTGATTGTGCAAATCTAAAGATATTATCAATAAACATTAATACATCAAGACCTTTTTCATCTCTGAAATATTCAGCCATTGTAAGACCTGTTAATGCAATTCTATTTCTTGCACCTGGAGGCTCACTCATTTGTCCATAACATAATGCAACTTTATCTAAAACGTTAGAATCTTTCATTTCATGATAAAGATCATTTCCTTCTCTTGTTCTTTCACCAACTCCAGCAAATACAGAATAACCTGAGTGTTTAAATGCAACATTGTGGATTAATTCCATAATGATAACCGTTTTACCAACTCCAGCTCCCCCAAATAGTCCAACTTTCCCACCTTTTGAATATGGTGCTAAAAGGTCAACAACTTTGATACCTGTTTCAAACATCTCTGTTTTTGTTGATTGCTCTTCAAAAGAAGGAGCAGCTCTATGAATTGACCATCTTGGTGCATCTACAGAAATTGCATCACCTTCGTCAATTGGATCACCAATAACGTTAAAAATTCTTCCTAAAACTGCTTCACCAACAGGAACTCTAATTGGTCCACCAGTAGCATTACACTCTTGACCTCTTATTAATCCTTCTGTCATATCCATAGCAATTGTTCTAACTCTGCTATCACCAATGTGTGCAGCAACTTCTAAAACTAATCTATCTTTGTTAGCATCAGCTAATACTACTTCAATAGCTTCGTTAATTTCTGGTAAATATCCGTTGAATTCTACATCTACAACAGGACCCATTACCTGAATAATTTTACCTTTCATACGGTCAGCTCCTTTAAATTATTTTAATGCTTCAACACCACTGATAATCTCTATCAGCTCAGTTGTAATTGCAGCTTGTCTAGCTTTATTATATTCAACAGTTAATGAATTAACTTTCTCTTTTGCATTCTTAGTTGCAGCTTCCATAGCTTGCATTCTAGCACTATGTTCAGCAGCTAAAGAATCAATTAATGCATAATACATATTAAAATCTATGTACTTATTTGTCAATTCATCTAACACTTCTTCATCATCATCTGGTTCAATATCTAACATAGAATCTGTATTTCTAGATTCTATATTTTCTAAACTTATTGGTAATAATTCTCTAACTCTGATTTGTTGAGTTAGCATATTTAAAAATCCATTATAAACAATTACTACTTTATCAGTTGTTCCATTTCTGAAATCTGTAACTACAGCTTTTATAAAATCTGCAGCTCTATCATAATCTGGAGCAGATGTTAAATCAGAAATTCTTTGTTCCAAAGTAAATTTTTGAAATGTAAAATATTCAACACCTTTTTTACCAGCTGCTCTTAATCTTACATTAACACCTTTAGCTTTATATTCAGCGATTAATTTACTAACTGTTTTAATCGTTGCCATGTTAAATCCACCACAAAGACCTTTATCAGCAGTAACAAAAACTATATCTACAGTTTTTGGAGAATCATTTTTTATAAATGCTTTACTAATATTTCCATCTTCATGAGCTTTACCAACTCTAGCAGCAATATCAGAAAGAACTTCATTTATCTTTACTGCATAACTTCTAGCCTGATCAGATAACTGTCTAGTTCTAGTAAGTTTTGCAGAAGATACAAGCTTCATGGCTTTTGTAGTCTTCTGAGTATTCTTAACGCTTCCTATTTTTAATTTTATTTCTTTTAAATTAGCCATTTGCTAATCCTTATTTTGCATTAAATACAGTTTTAAACTCTTCTAATGCAGCTTTTAATTCTGCTTCAGTATCATCATCAATTTTTTGTTTTGTTTTAATTGATTCTAAAATATTTGAATATTTTTGTTCAATAAATGCATGTAATTCATTTTCAAATCTTACTACATCTTTAACAGCTATACTATTTAAGTAACCTTTTGTTCCAGCATAGATAATTACAATTTGTTTTTCAATTACAAGTGGTTTATTAACACCTTGTTTTAAAACTTCAACCATTCTTTGTCCAAGTTCTAATTCTCTTCTTGTTGCTTCATCAAGATCAGATGCAAATTGAGCAAATGCTTCTAACTCTCTATATTGAGCAAGAGATAATTTTAAAGTACCTGCAACTTGTTTTGTAGCTTTAATTTGAGCAGCTCCTCCAACCCTAGAAACAGATAAACCAACATTAATTGCAGGTCTAATACCTGAGTTAAATAAGTTTGTTTCTAAAAATATTTGTCCATCTGTAATAGAGATTACGTTTGTTGGAATATAAGCAGCAACATCTCCAGCTTGTGTTTCAATGATTGGTAATGCAGTCATAGAACCAGCACCTTTATCATCTGACATTTTCGCAGCTCTTTCTAATAATCTTGAGTGTAGATAGAATACATCCCCTGGATATGCTTCTCTTCCTGGAGGTCTTCTTAAGATTAATGACATTTCTCTATATGCAACTGCGTGTTTTGATAAATCATCATAAACGATTAACGCATGTTTACCGTTATCTCTGAAATATTCACCAATTGTAACACCTGTATATGGAGCTAAAAATTGTAATGTAGAAGAATCAGCTGCACCTGCATTTACAACAATTGTATAATCCATTGCACCAGCTTCTTGTAAAGTTCTTACAACTGAAGCAACAGAAGATGCTTTTTGTCCAATTGCAACATAAATACAAATTACATTTTCACCTTTTTGATTTAATATTGTATCAATAGCAACTGTTGTTTTACCAGTTTGTCTATCTCCAATAATTAATTCTCTTTGTCCTCTACCAATTGGAACTAACGCATCAATTGCTTTAATACCAGTTTGTAATGGTTCATGAACAGATTTTCTAGCCATAATTCCAGGAGCTTTTTCTTCAACGAATCTGTATTCAGCAGCATTAATTGCACCTTTACCATCTAATGGCTCACCTAATGCATTAACAACTCTTCCTACTAATCCATCACCAACTGGAGTTTCAAGTAATTTTCCAAGTCTTCTACAAGAGCTACCTTCTCTTAATCCAACACCTGAACCTAAAACAACAACACCAACTGAAGACTCTTCTAAATTTGCTGCAATTCCTTTTTCACCATTTTCGAATTCAACAACTTCACCAGCCATTACATTTTTTAAACCGTAAACCTGTGCAATACCATCTGCATAAGATACTATTTTACCTGTTTCATTAACATCAACGTTTAATTCAAAGTTATCAATTCTTTCTTTTATTATAGAACTGATTTCATCTGCTTGAATTTTTGCACCCATTCAATATTCTCCTTTACTTAGTTCTAAACTGCTTTTAAAATATACTCTATTAACTGTGATTTTAATCTATCTTTAGAGAAAGATATTTCAACTCCCAGCCCTTCTATATCAACTTTGATTCCATCATAGTCACAAACATTTTGTGTCAATAATAAATTCACGTTAAATTTATTACTAAACTGTTGAGCAATCGTTTGAACATAATCATAAGAAAGCTCTTGGTTAGTATAAATCACTCCAACATAGTTGTTATTTATTTTCGCAATTTGAATTCTTAATTCATCTGCAATAAATGGTATTAAATTTAATCTTCTTTTCTCACCTAATAACTTAATAAAATTTGATAATACTAAGTCATAATTAGCATCAACCAAAGATAAAATTAAATTAATTTTATCAAAGTCACTAACTTCAGGAGAAGAAATTATAGATTTGAATTTATCATCACTAAATGCTGAAGATACACCACTTAATTTATCACTTATTAATCCAACAGTGTATAAATCTCTTCCATCTATTAAAGCTTTTACATATCTTTTTGCTATTAAATCATTCATTATGCAACCTTTTTAATAACAATATTTGCTAACTCATCTTGAGTTAATCTAATATTTTCAGAATTTAATAATTCTTCTAAAACTTGCGCAACAACTTCTTTTTTAGCTTTAGATACTTCAACTTTCATCATTTCATCTAAATTTTTATTTAGATTCGCTATATCAGCATCAACAGCATTTGATATTTTTTGCTTGATTGAATCAACATCTGCTTTTGCACCTTCAACAATTTCTGAAGCTAATTTTTTAGCCTCTTCTAATTTTTTTTGTGCATCAGCAACTTTTTCCTGAGATGCTTTCAAAGCATCTTGAACTTTATCTAACTCTGTTTGAATTGATAAAGATCTCTCTGCAAAAAAAGCCTTAATTTTACCAGCAAGCAAATACCATAAAATTCCAGCAAATATTATAAAGTTAACGGTTCTTTGAACAATATCAGTTTCCGCACCTTCACTACTAGCAAACAACACAGCTGGCACAATTGCCAATCCAAGTAATACTATCTTCTTCATGACTACACCTTAAATTGAGCTAAGTTTAGCTTTTAAGCTCTCATTAAACTGAGGCATAGAAAAAATTAAACTCTCTCTTAAAGCGTTTTTTTCTTCATTTAGATTTTTAGTAAACTCTTGTGTTCTTGCTTGTAAATCTGATTTAGCATTAGCAAGTTTTGCATCAGCATTACCTTTAGCATCGTTATAAGCTAGTTCTCTTATCGCAGCTGCTTCTTTTTTAGCTTTAGCAATGATATCATTGGCTTCAACTAACAAGCTTTCAACATCCGCACTATTTGATTTTGCACCTTCTAAATCTCTTTTAATAGAAGCTGCTCTATCATCCATATGCTTCAAAATAGGCTTGAAAAGACAACTGTTTAGTCTAGCAACTACTAAAAGAAATATGATACCAGAGCTAAGCAACAATACAGGACTTATGTCTAACATTCATTCCTCCATATTTTTTACAGTTTAGTTTAACTAAAACGCATAAATTTTACCAAAATTAAGTATAAAATTATATTAAATGAAAAAATTAGATTAGATTTTTTTGTTTTTTATTACGAGTGTAGATTTAAGTAACTACTTAATTTTTCTATATCTTTTTGAGTTTTTATTTCTATTTTTAAACAGTTTTTTTCTAGTTTGATTTTCAAATCTTGAGATTTTAAATTGTCAATAAAACTATTAAGAGGATTAAAATCAAAATTTGTAATCATTTTTATTTTTTCTTTCTTTAATTCTTTATTTTTTAACTCTTTAACCAATTTTTCAGTATCTCTTACTGATAGTTTTTGCCCTAGAATAGAATCACAAACTATTTTTTGTTCTTCATCACTCAATCCTAGCATTACTTTTGCATGACCTGCTGTAATCTTATCTGATGCTAAAAATTGTTGAACATAAGAGCTTAATTGCAGAAGTCTTAATGTATTAGTTATAGAACTTCTACTTTTAAAAACTTTATTCGCTAGTTCATCATGTGTTATATTATGCTCATTAATTAATTGAACATAACAATAAGCTAATTCTATTATATTTAAATCATCTCTTTGAATATTTTCAATTAATGCTAATTCTCTTAGTTTAAATTCTTCCGCATCTATAACTATCGCTTTTATTTTATCAATTCCAGCTAACTTATGTGCTCTTAATCTTCTCTCTCCTGCAACAAGAGTATATCCACCTTCACTATTTTCTATGACAACTACAGGTTGTAATAATCCATGTGTTTTTATAGATTCACTTAACTCTTTTAGTTTTTCTTCATCAAAAATTTTTCTAGGTTGATTAGGATTAGCTTTAATTTGAGAAACATCTATTTTAATAGAACCTCCACCATTCATAGTGGAATTGCCATAAGCAATCTCAACTTCGCCTAATAATTCTCCTAATCCTCTTCCTAATGCCATTTTTGATTGCTCCTAAATTAACCTGCTATTGCTCTTGCCAAATTCGTATAAGCTTTTGTACCACTCGCCATTTCATCGTATAACATAATTGGTTTACCAAAACTTGGACTTTCCGCAAGTTTTATATTTCTTGGAATTACTACATAATTATTTTCATCTATTTTAAACAATTTATTCTCAAAATGTTGTGCTAAATCAGCAAAAACTTGCTTCGACAAATTATTTTGAGAACTATACATTGTTGGTAAAAAACCTCTGATTTGAAGAGACTGATTTATAGTTTGTTTTACCAATTTTATTGTATTTAATAACTGAGCCAATCCTTCCAAAGCAAAAAACTCACATTGAATAGGAATTAATACAGAATTTGATGCACTTAAAGTATTAATTGTAATTGGACCAAGAGCAGGAGGCGAATCTATAATTATATAATCAAAATCTTTTTTAACTGGATCAATTTTTCTTTTTAATACAAGTTCTCTCTCTTTTGTACTTTTATAAAACTCTTTTTCTATACCAACTAGACCAATATTTGATGGTGCAACTTTTAAATTTTCAATTTCAGAATCTAATATTATTTCACTTAATTCTTTAGTTCCCAACATAACATGATAAATATTATATTCATAAGTATCCCTGTGAAATCCCAATGAAGTAGTAGCATTTGCTTGAGGATCAGCATCTATTAATAATACTCTTTTACCCTCTAATGCAAGTGCTGCACTTAAATTAACTGCCGTAGTAGTTTTACCTACTCCACCTTTTTGATTAGCTATTGAAATAATCTCTGTCATCTTAAACTGAATACCTTTTCGTTGTTGACTGTTATGGAACCATCTTTATTTAAAAGAGCCTCTTTTAACGGTTGTTTTATATTATTTATTGTTGCAAAAAATTCCAAACTTAGCTGGAATTCTATCTTAAACTCTCTAAATATTTCCTTCCACAAAACTTTTTCAGACAAAAGTAAAAAATAGTCCTCAAGAAGTTTTTCCTTATTTATAATTATATCTAATTTACCAAAATCTTCTTCTACCCATAATAAATTTAGACCTATTCCACAATACAACAATTCTCCACTTACATTAGTTATAGTACCACCAATTTTTTTATTTTCAATATAGAAATCATTGGGCCATTTAAGCCATAATTTAGAACCATAAGATTTTAATACTTTTTTTAAAATATATGAAAAATAGATTGATGAACTTTGTATTGGCAAATCATTTGGTAAATTTTCTTTTTTTAGAACAAAAGAAAAAAATAGATTTCCTTCTTTCCCAATCCAAAGATTTCCTCTACTTCCAATTCCTGATGTTTGTAAATCAGCACTAATACAAAGTGGTTCTAAATAACCATTACTTTGTATATAGTCTTTTAAAAATTTATGGGTTGAATCTATTTGTATTAAATTTATTATTTTCATTCAAAGATTATACATAATAAAATTACAAGAATTTATTAATTATAATCAGCCAAAAAATTAAGAGATTATAAATGTTAGAACCTGTTTTACCTATTGCTATGTATTTATTATTAGGATATTTATTTAAAGTTATTTATCAAGATAATTCTAAACAACTTGTTGATTTTATTATATATTTTTCTCTACCATCAATAGTTTTTTCAAAAATTTATCCTTTAGAATTAACCACTAAAATAGCTTATTTGATAATTATGTTTATGGGTATTATATTAGTCAATATGCTCTTAGCTTATTTAATAGGTAAGTTATTGAAATTAAATAAAAATTTACTTGCAACTTTCATAATAGTAGCTACTTTTGGGAATACTTCTTTCATTGGATTTTCATATATTGATGCTTTTTACGGGCAAGATTATATAACCTATGGATTAATTTATGATTTATTTGGTTCTTTTTTATTATTGGTATCTATAGGAATGATTATTATAACTTGGGGAGGAGGAAAGAAAAATGATTTTAAATCAACTTTAAAAAATGTTTTTTTATTTCCACCTGTAATTATGTTTTTGATTACTATTTTAGTAAAAAATTTTGAAGTACCAACTTTTATAACTTTGACATTTAAAACTTTAGGTTCTACTCTAGTTCCTATTGCAATGATTGCGATAGGAATGAAATTAGAGTTAAAACATATTTTTTCAAGAATTCATATAGTTTCAATAGCTATTTTATTAAAAATGATAGTTATGCCCTTAATAATATTGGTACTATTTCAAATTTTTTATAATGTAAATGAAACTTGGGTGAAAGTAACAATAATTGAAGTTGCTATGCCACCTATGACAATGGCTACAGTTTTGGCTATAAGAGGGGGATTAGATCAAAAACTTGCAATAAACTCTCTAGTAATTGGTGTTTTATTAAGTTTATTAACAATAACTATATTTACAAATTATTTAGGGTAAGATAATTTTAAATTCTTCCCCTTCTAAACTATCTTGATTGTAAGTATAACTAGCTTTATTTAAGCATATTTCTCCTGAAAAATGCTTTTCTATTATTAATTTTGTCATAAAGAGTCCATTATCTAAAGCTTCATCTGATAATTCGTATAAAAAATCTGTTTTAAATATTCTTTCTTCTAAATCTTTTGATATACCTATTGAATTATCTTTTATAACTAACACTTTTTTACTATTTTCTTCATACAAATCAATAAATATATATCTTTTTTCATGTACATTTTTTACTAATAAGTCTTTTGAAGCAATTAAAACATTCAAAATTGCCTGAATAAATTCATTTTTTAAACCATAAATTGACATAGAGCTATCTAAATTTGTTGATATTGCTATTTTATCATTAATCATAACTACTTCAGCTAATTCTAAACATCTTGTTATGGCTTCACTAATTTTAAACTCTTCTTTTATTTTATCAACATTATAAAAATTTCTAAAATCATCTATAACTATTGATAAATTCTTAGTGATTTTCACAATATTAGAAAGTTTATCTATCGTGGGTTCTTTATCTAAAACATCAAATTGAAGATCCATTGAAATACCACTAGCTATTGTTGAAATTGTACTTAAAGGTTGTCGCCATTGATGGGCAATATTTGATAACATCTCGCCCATTGAAGCCATTTTAGATTGATGAAAAATTATTGCAGATTTTTTTTGATTTTCAATTACTTCTTCTTTAACTTTTTTTTCTAAATTTACATTTATTTCTAAAAGCTTTTTATTTAAAGAGTTAACTACCTCTAAATCATTTTGAGCTTTATAAATTGAAAGAGCAATAAAAGAACCAAACATAGATAAAACTTCTTTATCTTTTTCTATAAATGGGATTGTTGAACCATCCACTTTTTTATTCACAAGTTGAATTACTCCAACTGTAATTTTTTCTATAGGATGAATTAAAGGAACAGTTATAACAGAATGTGTTTTGTATTGGAATTTTAAATCAAACTCTTTTGAACCAGAAAATTCATATTCACTAGTATTATAAATATCATCTACCATAATAATTTTTTCATTTAAAAATGAATCAACAGCCAAATATTTACCTTTTTCAAGTAAAGGTAATTTTAAATCTCTGGATTTATAGTAATATTTGTAAACATTTTCATAAGATAACGCATCATTTTGGAAAACATGAAATTTAAGAAAATCATTCTCTTTTATATATATTGTTCCACCTTCTGATTGCAACAACTCTTTTGTATACTTCAAAATCTGGTGGAGTAAAACATCTAATTCGTTTAAATTAAATATATTAAAATCTGGTATATTTTCTGCGTTAAATTCTTCCATCATTATTTTACTTTATTATTTTTTGGAAATTATATCCACTTTATTTTAAAAAATCCCCCAAACCTAACCTTTGACCTCTTATAAAATCTACAGAATTAATTGCATTTTTAGAAGGTGCTTGAAGAGTTCCTATTTTTAAAGTTCCCTTTTTACAAGAAATTATAATAAAATCTTTTTCTATCTCTTTTATAGTACCTTCTTCATTATCTGAATTTAATTCATTTATCTCAATATCTTTTAGTTTCAAACCTGATTCTAAAAAAATTCCCGGCCAGAAAGAGTAAGCTTTATATTTTAAAAATAGCTGTTTTGCATCGATAAAATCTACTAAACCATCATCTTTTTTTATTTTTTTACAATGACTTACTAAGATTTCATTTTGCTTTAGAGGTAATATTTTTTGATAATTATCTAAAGTAGTAATAGTTAAATTTGCAGCTATTTTAGATAATTTAAAAAAAGCCTCTTCAACATTCATATTATCTGTTATTTTTAAATACTCAAAACCTAAAATATCTCCACTATCCAAGCCTTCTTCCATCAACATAGAAGTTACACCTGTGTAAATATCATCGTTTAGTAAAGATTCTTGTATGGGACTAGCACCTCTGTATTTTGGTAATAACGAAGCATGAAGATTAATACAAGGAGCAATATCTAAAATCTCTTTTGGTAATATTTGACCATAAGCTGCAACTATAATAAAATCTGGTTTTAGATTTTTTATTTCTGTTGTAGCTTCTTCATTTCCTCTTAATTTTAAAGGTTGAAAAATTGGAATATTTATAGAATTATCTAAACAAAATTGTTTTATATGAGGAGGAGTTAAAACTTGTTTTCTTCCTACTGGTTTATCTGGTTGAGTAAATAATCCTATAATTTGATATGAACTTTCCATAAGTTTTTTAAATATTTCAGTTGCATAATCAGGTGTTCCCATAAATAAAATTCTTTTACTCATTTTAATTTCCTCTACTTTTTTGCGTGAAAGATTGTTCCACTTTTATGATTTCCATCAACTAAAAAGTCATACGCATTTGTTAAATCAAATCCAGAAGATAGATACATAGGAATCTCTTTCTCCATTAAAAAATTTGCTGCTTTTAGTTTTGTCACTATTCCACCCGTTGCAAATTCTGAGTTAGCTGAATGTTTCATTTCAAGTTCAGTTGAAGCTATTTCATAAACATCTTTTTGTAAAACAGCATCTTTAAATTCTCTTGGATTTTTATTGTAATATCCATCAATATCTGATAATATTGCTAACATATCTGCTTTAAAATAATAAGCCACATGTGCTGCTAATTGATCATTATCTCCAAAAACAAGCTCTTCAGTTGCAATTACATCATTTTCATTTATAATCGGTAATATTTTATTTTCAAGCAAGATTTCCATTACATTTTGTGCATTTTTAGATCTTTTTCTTGAATCAAAATCGTCTGCAATAAATAACATTTGAGCACAAGTAATTCCATGAACTTTAAATCTCTTTTTATAATGTTTCAATAATAAAGGTTGTCCAATAGCTGCTAGTGCTTGCTTATTTGCAACAATTTTTTTGTTTAATTGTAAAGATGTAAAACCAGCACCAACAGCACCTGATGAGACTAAAATAACTTCTAAATTTTTTTCATTTTTCAATTTAGCTATTAAATCTACTAAGTTCTGCATTCTATCAAGAGCTAACTGACCATCTTGAGTTAATACTGCTGTTCCAACTTTTATAACTAATCTTTTCATCTATTCTGTTCCAACAAATTATATAAAGCAAATCCTAACTGTTTTATATTAAATCTTGTTATAGATGAAATAGGCAAAATAAAATATGGTTTACTATTATCAAATCTTGAATATATTAAATCTTGAATATAGTAAGGATATTCACTTTCAAATCTAAATTCATTTGAATTTGAAATTTCTATTCCAACTTCTTTTATGAAATTTTCAATATCTGAATTCAAATCCTCTCCAAAATATCCATCTGTTTTACTTAAAACTATGGCAAAATTTCTTTTCGATAATTCACTAGAGAATTTAGCAACTTCCTCTTTTAAAACTCTATATTGGTCTATCATTGTTCTATAATTAGCCACATCAATAACAAATAAAAGTGTTTTTGTTCTTTCAATATGTTTTAAGAACTCTAATCCTAATCCTCTTCCTTCACTAGCACCATCAATAATACCTGGAATATCAGCCATTACAAATGAATTATAATCTCCAACTTCTACAACTCCAAGTTTTGGAGTTAAAGTTGTAAACTCATAATTTGCAATTTCTGGTGTTGCATTTGAAGTTACAGAAATTAAAGTAGATTTTCCAACATTTGGATAACCAACAAGTCCAACATCAGCTATAAGTTTAAGTTCTAATCTTATATTTTTAACTTGACCTGGAAGTCCTGGTTGGAAATATGTTGGTCTTTGATTTCTTGAGTTTTTAAAGTGAACATTTCCCAATCCACCTTTTCCACCCTCTAAAAATAAAACCTTTTCTCCAGATTCTAATAGATCAAGCAATACCTCATTAGTTTCATCATCAATCACTTGAGTTCCTGGAGGAACAACTAAAACAAGTGCTTCTCCTGACTTTCCAGTCATATTTCCACCTGTCCCTTGTTTTCCATTATCAGCTTTAAACAGTTTTCTACCCTTATAATTTGACAATGTATCGGTATTGTTGTCTACAAGAAAGTAAACATCTCCTCCTTTTCCACCATCTCCTCCATCAGGACCACCCTTAACTACAAACTTTTCTCTTCTAAATGAAGCGCAACCTTGTCCACCTTTTCCAGATGTCACTGTAAATCTAGCGCTATCTATAAACATATTTTTTCCTTTTGTATAAATAATTAAAAATCAACATTTTGTTTATCAATTAACTTTTAGCTATTTAAAAAAAAAGGGTGCAGGCAAAGCCTTACACCCTTCTAAAACATCATAATCCTTAAATTATAAAGAATAAACTGATACTTTTTTTCTATTTTTATCTTTAACTTCAAACTTAACAACACCGTCAATTAAAGAATATATAGTGTGGTCTTTACCCATTCCTACATTTTGTCCTAAGTGAACTTTAGTTCCTCTTTGTCTAATTATGATATTTCCAGCTTTTACAGCTTCTCCACCATATTTTTTAACTCCAAGTCTTCTACCAGCTGAGTCTCTGTTATTCTGTGTACTACCTTGACCTTTTTTGTGAGCCATAGTTTATCTCCTTAAGATTATTATTGCTTACGCAGCAATTTTTGTAATTCTAATTTTAGTGAAGCTTTTTCTGAAACCTCTTTTTAATTTAGAATCTTTTCTTCTTCTTTTTTTGTAAATGATAACTTTTTTTGCTCTATTTACACCTGTACCATCTAATACAACTTCTGCTTCAACTTTAGCATTAGTAACTGCAGAACCTGTTTTTAATTCACCATTATTTACAGCTAATACTTCTGTAATCTCTATTTTTTCTTTAGCAGCTTTTCCAGTATAATCAATATCTAAGATATCTCCCTCAGAAACTTTATACTGTTTTCCACCACACTTGATAATCGCGTACATCTTTCTTCCTCTATTATTCAATTCTAGGTGCTAGGTTTATTCTTTTTTTAGCCAACTCTATTTTAGAACCGCAATAGTATCTTAAATTACTTTAAACTTTCTTTAAGACACTATAAACTAATTTATTACAGCTACTGCATCTACCATAATCATAGAATTTTTTGGTAAACCACTTACACCTATTGTACTTCTTGCTGGTTTATGATCGCCAAATGCTTCAGAAAATAAAACATTTACAATTCCAAAATTTTCAATATTTTCTAAATATATATTAACCTTCACAACATTTTCCAATCCGCTATCAGCATCTTCTAATAGAGTTCTTAAATTAGTTAAAACTTGTCTTGTTTGAACTTTAATATCTCTTTCAACCATTGTCCCATCTAAAGTTATTGGAACTTGAGCCGAAGTGTAAATAAATCCATTTACTTTTACAGCTGGAGAGTAAGGTCCTATTGCTAAAGGTAAATTATCACTTTCAATAAATTTCATATTTTTCTCCATATAAAATAATTTTGTGAATTCTACAAAAAAGAAACTACTAATTAACTAAAAAAAACCAATTAATTTCAAAGATTATAGTTTACTAATTTTCCTTGTTTAAGTTGGTAAATATTATCTTTTATTTTTCTAATTAAATTTGATTTCTCTTTAAAGTCATATTTCTCATCATATAAAATATTTGTTAGTTTGTTTGAATAAAATTTATATAAAAGTGTCAAAAGCTCTTTTTTTAATCTTTCATCATCATAGTTTTCTAACTTATCATTTAAAATTATCGTATTTAAGAATGGATTAGAAATATCTTCTACCACCATTTCAAACTCTCTTTTGTGAGTTTCAAACATTGAAGAATCAATAATATCAAGCACAAATTCTAGTCTTTTTGGCTCTTCCAAAATAGATTTTATAATACATAATTCAGCAATATCTATCTTAGATAAATTAACTTCAAAATTTCGTTTTCTATCTGTTGTTGTTTTTACAAGATTTTCTCTAATACTTAATTTTTGAGCTATATATTTTTTGTATTCATCTTGATATATTAAACTTAAAGATTTTAAATATTCATTTGTTTCATTTAAAGCTTTTTGTTTTAAAGCTGGTTCTCTTAAATCATATTGAGAAATTATGTAATCTATTGCATATGTTACAAATACTTTTGGATTTAAGAAAATCCTATTTAACTCCTCTATCTTTCCATCTTTTACCATATCAGCTGGATCTTTTCCATCTTCAAATATTACAACACCACCTTCAAATTCACTTTTACTAAGCAATAAAGAAGCCTTATAAGCTGCTGCCATTCCTGCTTTATCGCCATCATAAGCCAATATTACTTTTGGTTCACCTCTTCTTAAAAGTGGTAAATGCTCATTTGTAAGTGCTGTTCCAAGTGTTGCAACTGCATTGTTAAAGCCTGCTTGATGAAGCATGATTACATCTAAATAACCTTCACAAACTATAATTTGATTTTTTTTATAAATAGACTCTTTTGCTAAATGATATCCATATAACAATCTTGATTTATTAAAATATTTTGTTTGGGGAGAATTTACATATTTTGCATTATGTCCTGTAATAGTTCTTCCGCCAAAACCAACAAGCTTTCCTGAAATTGTATAAATTGGGAAAGTTATTCTTTCAATAAATCTTGAATATAAACCATTTGCTCCATTATCAATTATTCCATATTCAACAGCATCATTTAAATTATAGTGATTTGATTTTAAAAAATTTAAAGTATCATTTGAACTTGGAGAATAACCTATTTCAAATTTTTCTATAGAAAAATCTGAAATACCTCTAGTTTTAATATAATCTTTTGCAATACTATTATTAACAAAAAGTTTTTGAAAGAATCTATTTGTTTCTTCTATTACTTTTGAATCACTTTTTTTTATATTTTCATCATCATATTCTAAATGAAAATTATACATAGATGCTAACTTTTCTATTGTTTCAGGATAAGACAACTTCTCATAATCCATAACAAATTTTATAGAATCACCACCTACTCCACAACCAAAACAGTGATATATCTGTTTTGTAGGGCTTACAACAAAAGATGGAGTGCTTTCTCCATGAAAAGGACAACAAGCCTTAAAATTTGGTCCGCTCTTTTTTAGTTCCAAAAATTGAGATATTACATCAACAACATCAAGATTATTTTTTAAGTTTTCTATAGATTCTTTTTTTATCATAAAGGGATTATACAATTTATATTTTTATATGTACTTTTATGATAGGATTCAAACCATTAAATAAAGAAATAAGAGGCTTTCTTGGATAACAACATTCTAGGATACAGAGACCCCCTATTAGGAATCATAATTTTTGTATCACTAATCTTTATCATTTCATTTATTACCTATTCATATAATATATATAAAGAAAAATTATCAAGAAAAGAGTACAGAAAATTATCCCAAAGATTTCAACTTGGAAAGTTAGAAGAAGAGGATTATGTACATCTTTATAAAACTTACAATCTACCATTTGATTCTATTTTACTTTTAGCTTCATCCTTTTTACACAAAGGTGATTATAACAAGGCTATTTCAGTATATTTAACTCTTTTAGAACATGTAAATGATAAGGTAAAAAAAGAGGAATTACTTGAACTTTTAGGAACTACTTATTTTAAAAGTGGTTTTTTACAAAGGTCCAAAGATGTTTTTTTAAAAATATTAAAATTCTCTCCAAGAAATAAAATAGCTTTAACATATCTACTTTTGGTTTATGAAAAATTAAAAGATTTTGAAAATGCCAAAGAAGTTACAACTTGCTTAGAAGAATTAAATAATAATATGAGTAAAGATAAAATCTATTTAGAAGCTCTTATAATTTTAAATGATTCAACACTTTCTTATGAGAAAAGAACTGAATTTCTTTACTCTTTATACAAAAAAAATAAGCTTATAGAGAGACTTTTTGCAACATTTCTTCTTCAATTTAACAAAGACTTTTTTTGGAATATTGCAAATGAGTTTGATTGTTCAAAATTTATAGATATTTTATGGTATCTAAGAAAAGAGGATATAAATTTTGATAAAGTTTTGGAAAATAAGTTTCTAACAGAGCTTTATAATGCAAAAGGTTATATTAAAAATATAGAGCATAGCTTTGATTTTGATTTTGATATTTTAATCTTAATAAATAAACATGAACATCATATTAATGCCACTCTAAATTTTGAGTTTGTATGTTCTTCTTGTAAACACTCTTTTCCAATATATGATACAAGATGTCCTCACTGTCACGAAATATTGACATTTAACACAAAATACTATTTAACAAAAGCTTTTAATTATGAAACAAATCAATCTTTACAATGATACTTTATTCTAAATTTATGGAAAAAGTATCTTCAGGTTTCAAAAGTAAATAAAATAAAAGCTATTTGGTTTAAGATTCGTGATGGGCATATTCATAATGAAAGATGTGATATACTTCCGAAATTTTACGCAAAAAAATTAAAAAATCAAATACAAGAAGGAATTTAGATGAATGATTATCTAAAACTTGAAAAGTGTTTGGGTTATCAGTTTAAAAATAAGAATCTGATAATCGAAGCACTTACTCATAAAAGTTATAAAAAACCATACAATAATGAAAGATTAGAGTTTTTGGGAGATGCTGTTTTAAATTTGATTGTTGGAGAATATCTTTTCTTAAAATTTCCAACTTCAAATGAGGGAGATTTATCAAAAATCAGGGCTTCTTTAGTAAATGAAACAGGTTTTACAAAATTAGCAAATGAGATAAAATTAGGAGAGTATATTTTTATTTCAAGTGCAGAAGAGAGAAATAAAGGAAGAAGTAAAGCTTCTATATTATCTGATGCTTTTGAAGCACTAATGGGTGCAATTTATTTAGAATCTGGTCTTGAAATTCTAAAACCAATAGTTTTAAATCTTTTAGAAAATTGTTATGACAAAATAAATTTAGATGTTTTATTTAGTGATTATAAAACTGCTTTACAAGAGATAACACAAGCTAGATTTGGCTCTATTCCTGAATATAAGATAGAAGGCTCTTATGGACCTGACCATAAAAAAGAGTTTGAAGTATCAATTTGGATAGATGACAAAAAATATGGAACTGCTATTGGAAAAAGTAAAAAGCTAGCACAACAAGCTGTTGCAAAAATAGCTATAGATATATTAAAAGGGAATGAATAATGAATAGTTTTGGGCATAGGTTTAGATTTACAACTTTTGGAGAATCTCACGGAAAAGCTCTTGGTTGTATAGTAGATGGAGTACCTGCTGGAATCAAAATTGATGAAGAGTTTATTCAAAGTGAAATGGATAGAAGAAAACCTGGACAAAATAAATTTGCAACAGCTAGAAAAGAAGGTGATGTTGTAGAGATTTTATCTGGTGTATTTGAAGGAATCACAACTGGAACTCCAATTTCAATGGTAATTTTTAATGAAAATCAAAAAAGTAGCGATTATTCAAATGTAAAAGATCTGTTTAGACCAGGTCATGCTGATTTTACCTATTTCAATAAATACGGAACAAGAGATTACAGAGGTGGAGGAAGAAGTAGTGCAAGAGAAACAGCAGCTAGAGTTGCAGCTGGTTCTATTGCAAAACTTATGCTAAAAGAGCTTGATATAAAAGTTCAAAGTGGTATTTGTGAAATTGATGGAATTTGTGCAAATGAATTTGATTTTTCAAATGTTGCTGATTCTGAAATTTTTGCACTTGATAAAAATGTTGAAGAAGCACAAAAAAATGCTATATTAGAAGCTAAAAACTCTCATAATAGTGTTGGTGGTGTTGCACTTATCAATGTAAAAAATGCTCCCATAGGTCTTGGAGAACCACTATACTTTAAACTTGATTCTCAAATAGCGAATGCCATGATGGGGATAAATGCTGTAAAAGCTGTGGAAATTGGAGATGGAATTCTAGCTTCAAAAGTGAAAGGTTATGACAATAATGACCAAATAAGAAAAAATGGTTTTAAAACAAATCATAGTGGTGGAATTTTGGGTGGTATTTCAAATGGTGATGATATAAATGTAAAAGTTTATTTTAAAGCTACTCCATCTATTTTTATAGAACAAGAAACCGTTGATATTTACGGAAATGAAGTAAATTGTGCTTTAAAAGGGAGACATGATCCTTGTGTGGCAGTAAGAGGTAGTGTTGTGGCTGAATCTATGATGGCGTTAGTTATTGCAGATATGATTTTATTGAATATGTCATCAAAAATGGAAAATGTTAAAAAAGTTTATACTAAATAGAAATTATCTAATAAAATTATCTTTCTTATTGTTAATTTCTAATAATCTATTTGCCAATCAACAAGTAAAAAATATTGTTGAAGCATATCCAGATTTTATAAAAGGATATATCAACAATTATATCATTTGGGTTGATGGTGAAAAAATGCTTTTTGATGATAATATCAAAAATAAAACTTATGATGAAAAATTGAATTATCCTTCATTAAAAGAGCAACTAAGTATTGAATATTTAAAGATAACAGAAAAAAGAAATCATATACCAAATCTCTATGAAGATGCAGGAAGAATTAGATATGAGCCTTTTTTTAAAAAAATGTATGGCTCAAATGAAAAAGAAATTAAAGCTAATTTAGTAAAAATAAAATGGTTACCAAAGAGTTCAAATAAGGTTTTATGGGTAACAAAAATCAATGATATAGATAAAAAATTAATTGCTATTTCCCAAGAGATTGAAAAATTACCCAAAAATATCAAAGCTTATGCTTTACATCCCCATGGTACTTACAACTATAGAAAAATAGCTAAAACAAATAGATTAAGTATGCATAGTTTTGGAATTGCTATTGATTTAGATACGAGATATAGTAATTATTGGTTATGGGATAAAAAATTTAGATATAAAAATAAAATTCCTTCAGAAATAGTAGAAATTTTTGAAAAATATGGTTTTATTTGGGGTGGTAGATGGTATCACTATGACACAATGCACTTTGAATATAGACCTGAACTTCTAAAATAAAGTTTTTTTTAGTTTTTTTTTAATAAAATACAATATATTATTGTTATAACCTGATATTTATTTATTCAATTTATTTTTATTTTAATTCAAATTTCAACTCTTCAAGTCTTGCTATTCTATCTTCTGTTGTAGGATGGGTTCTAAACATATTTCCAAAAGAAAAATTTTTACTACTAAAAGGATTAATTATAAACATATGTGCTGTTTGTTCAGTTGCATTATTTATATAGTGTCCACTTTTTGCATAACTATCTAATTTTGAAAGTGCTGATTGAAGTGCTGAAGGATTTCTAGTTATTCTTACAGCTCCTTCATCTGCCATAAATTCTCTATTTCTACTAATACTCATTTGTATTATTGTTGCAGCAAGAGGCAATAAAATAGCCATTAAAATCATAATTATTGGATTAGAATTTTGTCTATTATCACTATTTGTCATGGCTCCAAATTGCATCATATTTGCAATCATAGCAATAGCACCTGCAAAAACAGCTGCTATTGTTCCAATAAGAATATCATAATGCTTAACATGAGAAAGCTCATGGGCAATAACACCTTCTAATTCTTGTTCATTTAACATTTCATATAGACCCATAGTAACTGCAATAGCAGAATTCTCATAATTTCTACCCGT
>JBBITK010000004.1:52045-62130 GCA_037440805.1 Arcobacter sp.
CATTTGGAGTATGTTCTGGAATTATATATACCTTAGGCATTGGTAAATTAGCTTTTAATATTAATTTTTTTGTAATTTTATAGATAGGATGATTTTCATCTTCTAAAGGTATTGCATTATAATGCTTTAAGACATGTTTATCAGAAAAATAATAAGCATAAAAGTTAATAGCCAAAGTGATTAAAAATGCAATTAACATTCCAGAAGTTCCAGCAAAACCATATCCAATAAAAATAAACATAAAACTAAGAACAGCTAATAATATAAAACTTTTTATTTGTTCCATAAAATCTCCTCGAAAAAGATATTTATGTTAATTTTATCAAAATTAAATTAACAAGAAAAAAATTGTCATTTTATATAATAATTATTATGCTTATAGCTATACTATTTATGATTTATATTTATTTATAAATTTCACAATTTTTTACCAAAAAACAAGTACAATTAGTTTAAAATCTATACAGTTAAAATTAAAGAGTGGAAAATGAAAAAGTTATTTATTGTAAGGCATACACAAAAAGAAGATGATTCTACTAATATAGATGATTATGATAAAGAGTTAACATTAAAAGGTCAAGAAGATGCAAGAATGATGGCTCAAAAACTATTAGAAAAAAATTGTAAAATTGATTTAATAGTTTCTAGTCCAGCTGAAAGAACAAAAAAAACAGCAGAGATTTTTGCAGATGTTGTTGGTTATAAAAAAAGTATTATGTTTAATGAAGTTTTATATATGGCATTTGTAAATGAACTATTAGAAACTATCTCTTATACTTTTGATAGTGTTGAAAATATGGTTTTAATAGGGCACAATCCATCATTAACTGCTTTGGCAATAACACTTGTAGGATTCAAAGAAAAGTTTCAAATGGGTGGAATTATGGAAATAGATTTTGATTGTAATTCTTGGATAGAGATATCAAAAGAGAATGCAAAACTAGTATCTTACACTCATCCTGAGATTTAAAATAATTCTATTATTTACCTAAACAAAACTCACCAAACATAACATCTAACATCTCATCATTATCATAAGGTCTTGTGATAGATGAGATATTGTGCAATGCTTCATTTATATAATGTGCAAAAAATTCCAATTCACCATTTTTTAAAGGCTCTTTAGAAAGATTTATATTGTACAAAGTATCTTCAACCGATATTACTTGTCGCTTAGATACCAAAGTCATATCATCACCAAAACTATTTTCATCTAATATTTTTTCAATAGTATTTATCAAAGATGATATATCCTCTTTTGTTGATAGTTCAATAAAATTATCCAATAAACTAGTTTTATCAAAACTATTAGTTATATCACATTTATTTAATACTTTAATTATTTTTTTATTACTATTTTCGTTCAAAAGTTCTAAAATCTTTCTGTCTTCCATATCAATAATTCTACTATTATCAAATAAAGCAACTACAATATCAGCTTCATCTATTGCTTGTATAGATTTTTCTATTCCTATTTTCTCAATAACATCACTAGCTTCTCTAATTCCAGCAGTATCTACAATTTTTATTATATGAGTACCTATTTTTACTCTCTCTTCTATAGTATCTCTCGTAGTTCCTGCAATATCTGAAATAATAGCTCTATCATAATTTAAAAGTTTATTTAACAAAGATGATTTTCCTACATTTGGCTTTCCAATAATGGCAATTTTAAAACCTTCAATCATCCCTTCTCTTCTTCTACTTGCATCCAAACAATTTTGTAAAGATGATGTAATTTTTGAAATTTTAGACTCTATTTGTTCATAAATATTAGTAGGTAAATCCTCTTCTGCATAATCAATAGAAACTTCTGTATAAGCTAGCATAAAAAGTAAGTCTTCTCTTATTTCATTTACAAAATTTGTCAATTCACCCTTTAATTGTCTAGCTAATAATCTAACAGCATCTTCACTTCTAGCTTCTATAATTTTGGAAATAGCTTCTACTTTTGTTAAATCCATCTTATTGTTAAAAAAAGCTCTTTTTGAAAATTCCCCTGCTTGAGCTAATCTAGCACCACAATTTAAAATTTCGTTCAAAATCATTGAGGATACAGCAACTCCACCATGACACTGAAATTCTACAACATCTTCACCAGTAAAAGAGAAAGGTGCTTGAAAATATAAAATCAATGCTTCATCTATAGGTTGTTGATTTTTATCATATAACATTCCAAGAGTTGCATATCTTGTTTTTAAAGTTGATTTTTTAGAGATTTTAAGAGCTATTTCAAGGGCTTTCTTTCCAGAAACCCTAACTATAGAGATAGAGCCTATACCATTTGCAGTAGCAATAGCTACTATTGTAGAATCATCAAACAAAATTAATTGTCCTTTATAGCTCTATATTCGTTCACTAGAATATATTTGTCGCCTTTTAGATTTGTTTTAACAGCTACATATTTATCAGGAAATTCTTCTCTTAGCTTTTTCAAAGCAATATGTACCAAAATACCATCTAAAGGTTTTGTTTTATAACTACCTTGCTCTTTTACAATCTCTATTACAGGTTCTAAATAAGCATACATAGCTTGTTCTTGATTTTTCAGAAATTCCGCTACTTCAAGTCTTAACATTAATCCATATTTTTCATTAATCCAATTAAATAAAATATATGATAATGCCTTATATCTATATCCTTCTTTCCCAATTAATAAAGCAGAATCTTCACCCGTAAACTCTATATAAACTGTTTCATCATCATAAAAATCAACTTTTATATCATCAATTTTATAACAACAATTTACTCCAAAAAGCTTTTTTAAGCCCTCTTCTATTTCGGATAGAATAATACCTTTATCTTTTTTTATAATAATTCTTGTCATCTCTGTTTGAGAAGAATTTTCGTTATAAAAATTATCAAAAATTTTATCTTTAGATGAAATTTTAGGAACTTTCCCCTCATCCTTAAAACTCTCGCTTATAATCTTTTCTTCTTTTTTATAAGAAGATTCAACCCTTTGAGATAAATCTTCAATCTTTATATCTTTTCTTTTAAAAGATTCTAATTTAACTTCTTGAGTATATATTTTACAATTTTCTTTTAAACAAACTTGGATAATAGCACTCTTTTTACCAAAGCCTAGAAAACCTTTTCTAGGCTGTTGAATAACTTCTATTTCTAAATCTGTTATAGAACAATTAAAATCTGTTGTTGCTAATTCATAAACCTTTTCTAAACAACTTGCTTCAAATTTTTTCATAAATTTCCCTATTTTTTAAGAGTTCTTCTTTTTTCAAAAAGTTGGTTTATGTAATATTGTTGACCAATAGTAAATAAATTATTTATAAACCAATATAATGTTAATCCCGCAGGGAACCACAAGAAGAAGAATGTAAAAATTACTGGTAAAAACTGGAAAATTTTCTTTTGCATTTCATCTTGCATTGAATTAGGTGTAATTTTTTGTTGAATAAACATAGTTGCACCCATTAATATTGGTAAAACAAAATAAGGATCCATTTCAGCTAAATCTTGAATCCAGAAAATCCAATCTGCACCTTTTAACTCAATAGCGTTTAATAAAACTCTATATATTGCAAAAAACACAGGAATTTGTAATAAAAGAGGTAAACAACCACCCATTGGATTTACATCATGTTTTTTGTAAAATTCCATCATATGCATAGATTGTTTTTGTTTATCGTCTTTATATTTTACTTGTATCTCTTTTAATTTTGGAGCTAACTCTTTTAATTTTTGCATAGATACCATACCCTTATATGCCAAAGGATATAAAACTATTTTAATTAAAATTGTTAAAATAACTATCGTCCAACCCCAATTTCCAACATAATTTTGAATAAACTGTAATAAAACAAACATTGGTTTTGCAATAAAAGTAAACCAACCATAATCAATTACATCAATCAACTGAGGATTTAATGCTTCTAAATCTTTATGATTTTTTGGTCCTGTAAAACCAGAAAAAGAGATACTATTTCCAGCATGAATAAAAGCTAAAGGATCAGAATTATTTGGCATGATTGTTAAAGACATAGATTTTTCAAAACTATATATAACGCTTGTATAGTATCTATCAAAACTTGATACAAATTTAGCACCTACTATATTTTCATTTTTATCAATATCTCCATCTTCAATAGTTAAAAGAGTATCGTCTTGTTGTTTAATAATTGCACCATGAACAGCATACATATCAGCTAAAACATTTGGTCTAAATCCATTTGTAATGAAGAACTCTTTTCCATTAGTAGAACTTACTGTTAAATCATAGTGTCCATCTGGATAAAATTTAAATTTTTTAGTTAAAACCGTATCTTTTAATGTTTGAGTCAAAACTACTTCTTGTTCTTTAGTTGAAGCATCAACAGAAGACAAAGTAGTTACAAAAGAGCTAGCAAAAGCTTGATTATTTATATTTGTATCTGAAAATCTAACCTCTAAAGGTCTTACTTGATTTGCTTCAAAAAGTTTTATTTGATTTCCATTTTCATCTTTGTATTTTGATTCAGTTAAAGTAACTTGAGCAATTCTACCAAATTTATCTAGTTCTATTGTACTTTTCTGTGTTTTGATAACAGTTATAATTTCTGAACTAGCAACAGTTTTAGATGATAAAGCTGATGTAGATTTTGACATATCTACAGGCTTTCCATTTACATCTGTAGAGACCATTTTTACAGCATTTACATCCTCTTGAGAAACTGCTTTTTTAGTTTGTTCAATCTTAGCTTGTTCTGCTTCTCTTGCCTCTTTTTGAGGTTTTAATACCAAATATTCATAAGCTATAAAAAATACAAAAACGACTAAAGTCATAATTAACATTCTTTTTTGCATAGCACCATTTTGATTCAAATTACTCATTATTCTTCTTCCACTCCCGATTTTTTACTACTAAATACTTACCATTTTTTAATGGAATATACCAATATATTATCTTGATTTTTTCAAAATTAATGTTTTGGTTCGATTTTAACTTTATGATAGGATAGTCAAATCCACCATCAAAAAGCTGATTGCATTTCAATATACGCAATATTGTAAAATAAATCGCCTTAAAAAAACTATTATTGTCAAATTGCCACAGTGCATATTGGGAACAGGTTGGATAATATCTACACGAGCCAAAGGCTAATATAGTCAAATACTTTTGATAAAATCTAATCAAAAACTTTGCAATTTGTCTCATTTTAAAACATCAAGTCTTTTTAACGCAAATTCAAAATCTCTTTTTAAATCATTGTGGGATTTTTCATTTATTCCCTCTTTTGCAACAAAAATATAATTTCCATCTTTGATTTTTTCTTCGTAGGATAAAAAAACAGCTCTCATCTTTCTTCGAGCCTTGTTTCTAAGTACAGCATTCCCAACACTCTTTTTTGAGCTTACAAATCCTGCTTTTATTTTTTGGTTAGAACTAAAAAAAGCGACAAAAGTGGAAGTATGCCACTTTTTGCCGCTTTTATATAGTTTGTTGAACTCTCTAGAACTATTAAGTCTATGTTCCTTGCTTAAACAGCTAATCTTTTTCTACCTTTAGCTCTTCTAGCATTGATTACTTTTCTACCATTTTTAGTAGACATTCTAACTCTGAACCCGTGAGTTCTTTTTCTAGGAGTATTATGCGGTTGATATGTTCTTTTCATCTTAGTATTCCTCTATTCACTAAATAAGTTGGGGATTATAGTTAAAATTATCTTAAATATTCTTTAGTTAATCTTAACAACTACCTCATCATTTAAAACATCAAACTCTACACTACTTCCTTCAAATATTTTATCTTCCAAAATTAAATCAGCCAATCTATCTTCTACTATCTCATAAATAGCTCTTTTTAATGGTCTTGCACCATAAACTGGGTCAAATCCAATTTTTGCAATAAAATCTTTTGCATTGTTTGTCAAAGAGATTTCTATATCTTTCTCTTTAACTTTTCTTTTTATATTTTCAAACATAATATCAACAATATTTCTAATAGCTTCCAATCCTAATTGTTCAAAAATCACAATATCATCAAGTCTATTCAAAAATTCTGGTCTAAAGTAGTTTTTCAACTCATTTAAAACCTCTTTTTTTCTCTCTTCCTTATCTGATATGGAGATTATTTTAGAACTTCCAATATTTGAAGTTAAAATAATAATTGTATTTTTAAAATCAACAGTTACGCCTTTGTTGTCAGTTAATCTTCCATCATCTAATACTTGAAGTAAAATATTAAATACATCAGGATGTGCTTTTTCCACCTCATCAAAAAGTATTACACTATATGGTTTTCTTCTAACAGCTTCTGTTAATTGTCCACCCTCTTCATATCCAACATACCCTGGAGCTGCTCCCACAAGTCTTGAAACAGCGTGTTTCTCCATATATTCACTCATATCAAATCTAATAAGTGCTTTTGGGTCATCAAATAAAAACTTAGCCAAAGTTTTTGCACTCTCTGTTTTTCCAACTCCAGTTGGTCCTAAAAACAAAAATGTTCCAATAGGTCTTGTTGTTTCACTAAGTCCAGCTTTATTTCTTTTTATTGCTCTACTAATTGCTTTTATAGCCTCATCTTGTCCCACAACATCTTGTTTTAAAACTTCTTCTACTCTTAAAACCTTTTGTTTTTCACTATCCATCATTTTATTAACAGGAATTCCAGTCCATCTTGAAACTATACTTGCAATTGATTCTTCATCAACAGAATTTCTTAAAAGTGTTCCCTCTTTTTGCATTCGTTTCCATTTTTCTTCAAACTCTCTTATTTTATTTTCTAAAGCTGGAATTTCACCATACTCTATTTGTGCTGCTTGTTCAAAGTTTGAATCTCTTTTTGCAATATTTGCTTTTGTTTTTAACTCTTCAATTTTTATTTTTAGTTCACTTGTAGCATTGAATGTCTGTTTTTCATTTTCAAATCTAGCTTCAAGATTTTGTTTCTCTTCATTTTTATTTGCTAACTCTTTTTCTATTTGGGCAAGTCTATCTTCATTTTTTTTGCCCTCTTCCATTTTAAGAGCCTCTTTTTCAACATTAAGTGTTTGAATCTCTCTTTTTATAGTAGAAAGTGCCGTTGGTTCGCTCTCAATTTGCATTTTAAGTTCTGCTGCTGCTTCATCTATCAAATCTATTGCTTTATCTGGTAAAAATCTATCTGTTATATATCTATTTGATAATTTTGCAGCAGCAACCAATGCACTATCATTTATCGTTACATTATGATGAGTTTCAAGTCTCTCTTTAATACCCCTTAGTATTTGTAAAGCCTCATTAACGCTAGGTTCATTTACATTTATAGGTTGAAATCTTCTTTGCATAGCTGTATCTTTTTCAAAATACTTTCTATACTCTTTTAGTGTTGTTGCACCAATAGTGTGTAATTCACCACGAGCTAAACTAGGTTTTAAAATATTTGCTGCATCCATACTTCCTTCACTAGCACCTGCACCAATAATAGTATGAATTTCATCTATAAAAAGTATTACATTTCCAGCTTTTTTAACCTCATCAATTACTGATTTTAATCTATCTTCAAACTCTCCTCTATATTTTGCCCCTGCAATTAATGCACTCATATCAAGGGCAACTACTTTTTTGTTTAATAAACTCAAAGGTACATCTTTATTTACTATTCTTTGAGCAAGACCTTCAGCTATTGCTGTTTTTCCAGTACCTGGTTCTCCCAAAAGTATTGGGTTGTTTTTTGTTTTTCTTATTAAAATTTGCATCATTCTATTGATTTGTTCATCTCTTCCAATAACTGGGTCAAGTGTTCCATCAATAGCTTTTTTATTTAAATCTATTCCATATTTATTTAATGCTTCTAAATTATCATCGCCACTATTACTATCAATAGTTTTTCCAGCCCTCATTGCCTCAAGCTCTTTTTTAGCATCAAGTAGATTTATATATTTTCCTAAAACATCTTTTAGAATATCAAAATTAGCAATAAGCCAAGTATCAATAGCTATAAACTTATCTCCAAAACTTGTCATCAAACCTTCTGCTTTTTGGAAAGATTGAAGTAAATTTCTTGATATTTTGATATTCTCTTTTGTTACACTTGAAACAGTTGAAAGTTTGTTTGCGTATGATTTTGCTTCAAGTTCTAAAGCTACCTTATTAACATTCATTTTATTTAATAGTTGATTTAACACTGAATTTGTATTTGTTAATAATGCCCAAAGTAAATGGATAACTTCCACTTCTTGATTTTTATTGTGTAATGCAAGAGCAACAGCTGAATCAACTGTTTCATGCATTTGATTTGTCATTTTTTCAAAAATATTATTACTCATATTAGCACTCCTTTATATTAACTGCTAACAAAATTATAGCACTTGAGTCTATCTTTGTCAAGTTAATAATGGATTTTTTTTATAAAATTAAATATAATTGCATAATTTCTTCTGGAGAATAATATGTTATGTGGAATTGATGAAGCAGATTTATTCCATATTGATTTTTAAATGTTCTATAATGCCCTAAAATAGCCTATTAATCAATTCTTTAAGGTTTGTTTTTAAAACTCATTTCTACTCTATTTATACCTACACAATAAAAAATATCATTTTCAGTATAAAAATAGTTCCATTTAGTTTTAATGTTCTAAACTCTTTTTTGTAATTCCAAACTTTTTAAAATTCTCTCTATGTTCTTTTTTAGTCATTACATTTTGTAAATTATAAAAATCATCATTACTTAAAAGTTTATACATTCTATACACTTCTTTTTCAATTTGATTTAAAATCAAATCTCTATTATTTACTATTACTTCATTTCTTATAATTCTTGTTGAGTAATAACATAGATTAGATGAATATAAAAGCATTTCCATTGAACTTAAATATTTACTTCTTGATAATTTAGGTTTATTTTGTGGTGTTAGTGGCTTAATTGTTGCAAGTGGTTTTAAACTATTACAATTCATTTAATTTTAGTTCCAGTTGTTCAGTCATTCCAAATTCATTTTTTAAAGTTACTCTTGCATTTACTTTTACATTGTTTTCTATTTTATCCAGTTGCATTAAAATATCATTCTTAATTGTAAATAAATCTTTTAAAGTGGCTTTTGATAAATCAGCCTTTACAATTCCATCATCTATAAATTTAAGTTGTTCCAATAGCTTTTTATATCTCTCTTGATTATTGAAACTGTATATCTCTTTTATTTTCAAATATGCTTCAAATTGGATTTCTTTTATCTGCTCATCAAATAATTTACTCCATTGTATCAAAGTAGCTTTTGAAACTTTTAATTTAGCAACTATTCCATCAAAGCTTATTCCATCTGCTCTTAATAAAATAAACTCTCTTTGTTTAGTGTTCATTTCCATTTATAGCCTTTTGTAAATCATAAATCTTTTTTAAGTCCTTTATTGTTTCAGTTCTTAAATTATCTAACAAAAAATTAAAATCATTTTCATATTTAGCAACTTTTAAATTCTCTAAATTCTTAATTGTTGTAATGTTTGATTTTAATTTGAGTAATTGAAGCAAAAAAGAAATAAACTCTAAATCATTATTTGTAATATTTGCAAAATCATAGAATGAGTCAATATCACTTCTAAAGTTCATTTTTTACCTCTTGGAATAACTCATCAAAGTATTTATTTAGTGTTTTAAATGATATTCCAGTTAATTTATTAATTCTATACTTTGTAATGCTCATATTTTGATTATAAAGGCTTTTTATTGTTTCTTTGATAGATTGTTTTGCTTTATTTGTTTTTGTGTTTCTTGCGTGTTCTATGCTTGTAATAATTGGTTTTAACTCCAATAATTCAAAATACAGTTTTTTATCTGTATCACTTAAAGTAATGAGTAGTTTTTTGTATAAATTATCTTCTATGTTAAATAGCAAATCTTTTCCTAAATGTTAAGTTTTATTAAGTAGTTAATAGCTATGTTTTACTACTAAGTAATATAATTATACTATTTAATTATGAGTAGAAAAGTAACACTTTATTTTGAGGGAATTGGTGGGGAGTAAGTAGCCAAAGAGATTTACTCTAAGGCTATTTTTAATCTTCTAATACAATAAATTTTATACCTTGATTAGTGGCTTCAATAACTTTAATTTTTAAAGTTTTAAAAACGATAATATCGCTTTCTTTTAAATTATATGATAAGTC
>JBBITK010000004.1:62140-69823 GCA_037440805.1 Arcobacter sp.
AAAAAATGGAGTTCTTGCCATATCATCTTTAAATTCTCTGTATTGTATTCTAATATTGCTATCATTTTTACCATTATAAATTAAAGAATAACTAAATGAGCCTATCAAAAATTTTTCTTCAATTTCTTTTTCTTTTTCATACACATCTTTTCTAAAAATATTTGTATCTGCAATTTCTAAATAATTTGGAGTAACTATATTTCCTGCCCAATCATACAAATTTTTATTAACAAAAGAACCATCACTATATATTTTCAAAAATCTAAAATATCCTTTATCTTCAAATACTTTAAGATAAAAATGTTCTTTATTCTGACTTGAATATCCCGAAATTTTATATATATTATCTTTAGTAATGTTTTTATAATTTATTTTTGATGTATAAATTACATTATTTATATTTACTTTTTCCTTTATAAATCTTATGTGTTTATACTTGTTTACCATTTCTTGTCCAACATTTACAAATTGAATTTTTCCAATTTTATAACTTGTTGAATTATCTTCTTTTTTATATTCTTTTGTTACTATTTCCTCAAAATTTCTAAAGTCTGTTGGTGTAGTTGGTTGTTCTGTACATCCTAAAAATAAAATTGATAAAACACTTCCCAATATTGCAAATTTAAATTTCATAATCAATTACCTATATTTATTTTAATATTTCTCAAATATTTGATGTATAAAGTATTATATAAAATTGCTTAAATGATTATTTTAAAAGAATAGTAAATAAAGGTATAATTTCTTTCTTACTACATTATCACTCATATAAAACTCATAGGGATTTTATACCCTTATGAGTTCTTTTATCTGTAAGAAGATTGTTTTGCAAGTTAAGATAATCATAGCTAAAAGATAAAACATTAAAATACTTTTTTGCTATGTTTTGCATATCTTCCAAATAATCATCTAAAATAAAATCCTTGAATTTGAATTTTATATTTGCTGTTATTTCTAATCTCTTCCAGCTTTTCAAATCTTCATCTAAATTTTTATATCTGCTTTCTTTCAAATATTTATCATATACAAGTATCTTTTTAAAATAATCTGTATCAGCTGTTGGACTTGATGGAGTATTTATATAAAATGATGATTTCTCAATTAGCGTATCTTTAAAATTACTAATATAATCTTTAAATAAATATCTATACATATTCAAAGTATTATCATTTATATCTAATTCACTCAATCCATCAAAGCAAATATCTAAATCATTTACTTTAAATCTTTTGATGAATAAACTTAATATTTCATAGGTACTTAGATAAATTTCTTTTGTTGGTTGCCTAAGTCCTGCAAATATAACTTCACTATAAAAATTCTTTTTCTTTTTTTTACTCTTGGAAATAGATACACTCTCTAAATTGGTTTTGATTAAACAATATCCACTTAGATTTTTAGTATTTCCAATTTCAACAAATTTTACTTCATAATCTCTATTTTGTTTAATCTCTTTTTCTTCAAAATATCTATTTATGATAAAATTCTTACAACTACCTTTTATAACTAAATCATTATCAATCAAAAACTTATGAAGTGTTTTAGATGGTATTAAAAAGCGTAATGTATCAAGTCCAACACTATTGATAAAAATAGTTATTTCTTTGTGTTTATATGCTTAAAGAAATGTATATTAAGGAAATGATATAAAAATGCTTTTATTTAATCACTCTTGAAGCCCTATAAAAAGGCTCTTTGAGTTGCTTTTTTACCATCTAATAACCTCATCATCTATCTACCTTATTTGTCGGGTTTTGTTTTTGATGATGATTAGTTATTTTTTGTTTCTTTCTTTTGAATTTTGTTCTAAAATCAAAGTGAGGATTTTTTTCTAATAGCTTATTTTTAATCCTTGATACTGTTGATAATATACTCATTAATTGAGGCTCTAATTCATAAACTGCAAAATCATTGTAAAAATCTTTTAGATATTCATACATAATTAAAGAGTTTGAAAAATCCCCTCCAAACTTTTTGGGATTAGATTTTATTTTTTCATAAGTCCATCTATAAAGTTGGTTTTGTAAGAAGTTATCCATTGTAACCCCTTACGCTGTTTTAACATTTGATTCAGTTAAATATCTTACTATCTCTTGCAATGGATAAACAACTGTTCCATTTTTAGATTTACTATCTAATTTTTTATAACTTGCACCGATTCCCTGCTCTCTCATTCTATAAGCTGTTGCTAAAGAGATATTTAAAATTTTGCAATATGATTTTTGATTTACACTTGCACCATAAACGGGTAACATTAAAGAATATAATTCTTTTTGTTCATTTGTTAAAGGTTTCATTGTTTGCCTTTTATACCCTTTCAGATATAAGCCCTTAGCCAAAGGGTGGCTATAATATAAGATAATTAAAAGATTTTATCTCATTAGTTTAAACTTGATTGAATTTTATAGATTTTAGATATTTGTTTAAAGAAGTTATCCTCTCTATTTTTGAAAGGATAATTAAAATTTAGCTTGTCCTTTTATTTTTAGATGTTTTGCTAAAAAGAATTTAAATTTATCTTTTTCATTTTTTTTAGGTTCTCTTTCAGCACCAAATAAACATTGAATTATAGGTTTTATTCTATCTTCATTAATATCTTGTCTTAATAATCTTTCCCACAATTCTTTTTTTAATTCACTTGGGTGTTTAGGTATATTTATAAGTTTAGTATCAGGAGGTAAAATCATTTTTATTTCTTCAAACTTTTTTTCAAGTGCTTTTATATTTCTTTTATAATTATTTTCATTACTAATAATTACTTTTTTGTTTTTTACTTTGAAGTTGTATAAGCCTAATTTATTTGCTCTTTCTAACTCTATATAGGTAAATAAAATACTTGAATAACAATCATTAATATACAATTTATCAAATTCTAATAAATCATCAAAAATCCCTTTAAATTTCATTTATATAATCCTTGTACATCATTTTTTCCACTATCAGGGGCTAATTTTGCATATCTAAGCGTTTGCTTTATATCGCTATGATTCATTAATTTTTGAATAGTAAATATTGGAGTTCCATTTATTGCTAAATGACTTGCGAATGTATGGCGTAAAGTATGTATAACGGCTCTATTTGTTCTATCATCATCTTTAAGCCCTTTATTAAATAACCTATCTAATATAGGTTTTAATCTTCTATGTATCTGTTTAAATTCTGCTTTTTTCTCTTGTAAACCTTTTTGTGTTACTACATAATCATTTGCATTTAAAGAGGGTAAATACTCTTTTAAAACTTCTATTAATTCATCTTGTAAAAATCCCGTGTATCTTTTTTTGGTTTTTAGATTGTTGAGGTTTACAGTTTTATTTACTAAATCAATATCTTTTTTTTGAATATGTAAAATCGTTTCTAATCTTCCACCAGTACATAATGCAAATTCTACAAATAGATTTACAAAAAAATTTCCTTTAACCTCATCTTTGAGTTTTTTTATCTCATCTGTTGTTAAAAATCTCTCTCTTTTATTATTATCATCTTTAAGTTTTGAAACACCTATACAAGGATTTAATACCTTTAAATCGTGTTGTTTGATACTATGATTAATTATTGTTGATATTAAAGATAAAACGCTATTAGCTGTTCCATTTGAACGCCCTAAATCTAAAACATAATTAACAACTTTTTTTATATCTACTTTTGTAATATTTTCTATTTGTTTATTTCCTATAAATGGTTGTATATGGTTAGTATATTTTTGTTTTCTCTCATTGGTAGATTTTTTATCCTCAAAATATTTATTAGCTAAAGTATCAAGTGTAATTAATTCTTTTTTCTTTTTAGTGGCTATAACTGTAATATCTTCCCCGTGCTTCATCTTTGATATTTGTTCATTTCTAAAATTAAAAGCATTTATCTCTCTTATACCCTCTGAATGTTTACCAACTTTTACCCATTTCTTTTTATTATTATCATTTATATCATTGTAAGTAAAATAATAAACTTTGTCTTTATTCTCTGTTTCATTATAATAAACACCAGTTTTTTTTGTTTTAGTCATAGCCATTTTAAAGCCTTATCCATTTATAAAATTTTGGTTATACTTTCAAAGCAAAAATTCAATATTTAAGCATTTCATTTCTACCCTATTTCTACCTAAAGAAGTAAAAAGATGATTAAATATGCTTTAACTTGAATTTTATTAAAAGTTTGATAAAGTCCTTATTAATGGGATTTATTTTAACTTGATTGGAGTTTAAGAAATATGTTAAAACTATGTGGTATTGATGAAGCAGGTCGGGGACCTATTGCTGGTCCTTTGGTGGTTGCTGGAGTTATATTAAAAGAGCCTATTGAAGGACTAAATGATTCAAAACAGTTGAGTGAAAAAAAACGAGAAAAACTTTTTGATGAGATAAAAAAGAAATCCCATTATCATATTGTTTTCTCAACAGCTACTCTTATAGATGACATAGGTCTTAGTTTATGCTTGAAAAATTCTATTACAGAAATAATGGAAAAATTAAAACCTTTTTATAATGAAGTTTTAATGGATGGAAATACCTCTTTTGGAATTGAAACTTTACAGCATAAAATAAAAGCAGATGAAACAGTAGCAGAAGTTAGTGCTGCTTCTATTTTGGCAAAAGTAAGTCGTGATAGATATATGGATGGAATATCCTCTTTATATGAAAACTACAATTTTCAAAAACACAAAGGCTATGGAACAAAAGAGCATATAGAAGCTATCAAAAAATATGGAAGAAGTAATGAACATAGGGTTACCTTCAAACTAAAAGCTCTAGGAGAGTTAAAAGAAGGAATTCAAAAAAGTCTATTTTAGACTATTTTGAAACTTCTCCTATATGTTTTTCAACAGATTCTATTTTTGATTTTAATCTATTAGAATGGTTCTTTCTAATATCAAATTTCAAAGTAGCATAGACTCTATTACAATCCATTTCTTCAAGTTTTGAATAACACTTTTCAACCAAATCTAAAGCCTCTTTTAAACTATCTGTTTCAATAATAGTTGCCATTGCTGTTAATTGATATGAAAAACCACTATCTCTTACTATTTTAATAACTTCTGACACTTCTTTGCTTTTACTCTCTGATTTATCAGTTGGGAACATTGACATCTCTAATAAAATACTCATAAAAAAACTCCATTAAATTTTCAAAATCCTACAAAAAAAAATCAAAAAGATTAATAAATAACCAGCAAATAATCTCTTAGTTGGCTCTTTTTATTGGTTGTTTAAAATATTTTTGATAATATAAATATACTATATAACAAAAATAATAAGGATTACTATGCAATTAGAAGTTTCTGCTGAAGTTTTATTATCTCAATTAGGATATTCAAAAAGTGAAACAGCTTTACAACAAGCTCAAAGAATGATAGATTCAACAAAAAATTTTGATAAATTTGCAAAACATATTTTTACATTAAATGACCATTTAAAAAAAATGAATGCCTATGTTGGTTTATCAAATAAAAAAGATTATTTAAAAATTAAATGTGACGAAAATGATGCACAAGAGATATTAGAAGAATTTCATGAAGAAGTATCTCATTGGGCAAACAAATATAATATTCAACTTGAAAAGTTAGATGACAAAGCTATCTACTATATCACAGGTATAAACTAAAAAATTTTTTTATACCTATGACAATAAGGCACTTTTTTGTGCCTTTCATAATAATCTTGATGATACTCTTCTGCTTCATAAAAAGGCACCATATCATAAATAGAAGTTGCTACTTTATATCCCATATTTTTTAATTCTTCTATGATTTGCTTAGCAACACTCTTTTGTATTTCATCTGCACAAAAAATTGCAGATAAATATTGAGTTCCAATATCTGGTCCTTGACCATTTGTTTGTGTAAAGTCATGAATTTCAAAAAAAAGTTTTGTAAGTTCTTCATAACTTACTATATTTTCATCATACTCTACTTTCACAACTTCCAAATGCCCACTAAAACCTGAACAAACCATCTCATAAGTAGGATTTGGCATATGCCCTCCCATATAACCTGAAACAGCAGAGATAACACCATCTAATTTTTCAAAATGATACTCCACTCCCCAAAAACAACCCGCTGCGAAATATGCCTTTCTAATGCCCATGAAACCGACCTTTCTATCGTGGATGGATGTTTTCCAATTTTAGAAAAATATCCCCAAAAAATGGGACTTTCTTTAAGCAATTTTATCCTTTGTTGGAGTATTTTAGTTTAATAATCCTTATATATTTATTTATATTTGATAATACTTTTTAACCGTTTTTCTATCTAATCCACATAATCTTCCAATCTCTGATAGATTAATTTTCTTATTTTGATTTTGAAATTCTATAACCACATCTAAAACCTTTTTTTGATTCTCTTCTTGTTTCTTTATTTCATAATCTCTTTTTGCTTCTAAAAGTTGTTTCTTGTTTTTTTCTTTATCTCTGATAGATATAGTTCTAATAGCTGAAAGTTTTTGTCTTTGTTTTGTTTCAAGTTCATATTCTTCTTTTGATAAATTTTTCATTTTTGAAAAATTCATTATTCCCTCATTTATATCTTTTTTAGTTGGAATAGCTCCATATCTAATTTTTCCATTTTGCCAGTATTTAAAAACAGAATTTGAAATTTGTTTTAATTCACTATTTAAAAGATTCACTTCTTTTGATTCATTTATATCTATTAAATAGTTTAATATATCATTTTGGGTTATTGATTTTTGATTTTTAGCAAATCTCATAGCATATTTAAAAAGTGTATTATTTCTTTCTCCCTCTATTAATTCCTCTTCATTTATTTTTACATTCAATCTAATAGAATGATTTTTATATTCAATTTTTGGTAATAGTTCTTTAAAGTCTTTTAATTCATAGTTTATTTGTTCTGAATAATAACACGGATGTAATAATGGATTTCTCCAAATTCCATATAATCTATTTGAAGCAATAGAATCACATTTTAAAAGTTCTGTAATTGCTTGTTTAATTGATAATAGATAATTAAGAGGTTTTTTTTGATTAGTGAAGATATGATTTTTTAAATGATAAGCAAAATGAAAACCTTTTTGCGTTTCTAAAATATAAGTAGGTTCAAGTCCTATTTTTTCAGATATATATTCATAAAAACCATTAATATTTTTAAAATACTCTTTTGCTGTTTTATCTTCATATTTATCTATATCAAATACCATAAAGCTTATTTGTTTATAACTATTAAAGTTTATGAATTTACATTTATCAAGGGCTTTAACTGTTTGGTATTCATATATATTTGATAAATGTTTTTCATTTCCAGCTTTAATTTTTGTTGGTAGATTTTTAATTAGAAGTTCTTTTAACTCTTCATTTTTAGATTTATATTTTTGTAATGTTGTCATGGTGTTGCTCCTTTTGTTTTTTTGGGGAGCAACCCTTTAAGGATTGGAAGAAAATTTTTATTTCATATTTTGTATATAGAAGTTGTAAGAGCGAGATTTAAAAAAAGTTCAATTATGAAAAAGAATTTTGAAATTTGTCCAATCAAGATAGTCTTACAGTATTACTTGCCAGATTATTTAAGTAGAAGAATAAAAATAGTATTAATAAGTAGGATATTTAAAGATATAAATAAAAATTTAAAATATGGTTTTGCTTCAGGAACTTCGATGGCGTCGCCAATGGTGGCAGCTGTTGCTGCTCTTATCTGGTCGAGTCCTTATGGGACTTCTGCTATTTCGGTGAGAA